>JAUILO010000006.1 GCA_030432775.1 Alphaproteobacteria bacterium | reverse complement strand
CCGGTTCGCTCCAGGTGCGTCCGCCATCGGTGGAGATGGTCGCATGCACCATGAAATCCTCGGATGTGCCGTAATGGTGCGTCCAGCACAGCGTGCACAGCCTGTACATATTCTTTGACTAAGACATCAAGCGAGGGCTGTTGGTTATAATACACATCATAAACAGCCTCATTTGTTAGAGCAGGCAGTCCACGCGCTGCATTTCCGGCAATCAAATCCGTATGATTGCTTTCAAACTCATCAATTGCAGCGATCAAATCCAACCCTATCGCGTCATGAACCTCCGGCGTCCGCGCCTCTCTATAAGCAGAAGAGAAAAACGCAATCCGTTGTGAAAGCATCCGTTGCCGGCCACTAATATTAATAACAACAGAAGCGCTATCTTGTTTAACAACCAAGGCTTCCATCGCAACATATTTAAAGCTGGATAGAATAAAAATAAGACCAAGAGCCAAAATATAACCCTGCTTTAACGTTAACCCTCGCACCTTAAATAAAGTTTTATTTGTTTTCATCTGCCACCTCTTGCACAGGAACCGTGAAGTAGAATATTGATCCTACATCAATTTCCGATGTCACCCATATCGTTCCGCCATACCGTTCTACAATCTTCTGACACAAAGACAGACCAATCCCTGTACCTCGCACATCCTCTTTACGATGAAGGCGTTTGAACATCTCGAAAATTTGTTCCAGATACTTATCTTCTATACCCAAGCCATTATCCGCGACAGAAAACTCCCAAAACTTGCCATTTCTTTTGGCTCCAATACAAATTTCCGGCGGAGACTCACTGCGATATTTAATAGCATTTCCAATCAAATTTTGGAAAAGCTGGGTCAACATAACCTTGTCGTAACCAACCTCGGGGAGATCACTGAATAATATCTGCGCTTCGTTCTCTGCTATCATTTCGCTTAAATTTTCAATCGCAGCGGTTACAATTTGATTAGCATCCAGTCTTTGAATATCAAACTCAGACGTTGTAACACTGGAATATTGCAACAACCCCATGATCAGATCCCGCATACGATCAACACCACTCGTCACAAACCCCATATAGGTTTTGGCCTTTTCATCAGTTTTCAATTGCTCCGCTAAATGCTGTTCCAACCGATCGGTAAACCCGCCGATTTTTCGCAACGGCTCCTGCAAATCATGCGAAGCAATATACGCAAAACGTTTCAATTCGTGATTGGATCTTTCAAGCTCTATATTTGCTCGTATAATATCTTGCTGTGCTTTTTGAACCTCTGTGATATCACGGGAAATACCTAATATAAAAGATTTACCTTTGGCGTCTTCGAAACGAACTTTTTTCGTTAACAACGTTGCAGGAAGGCCATTCGGGAAAACAATCGTTTCTACGGTTTCTGTATATCCTTTTTCAAATGCAATTCTATCCTGCTCTAAAAACATTTCAGCCTCTTGCGGATCATAGCTCTCAACAGTCGTCGTCCCTATAATACCCGCCCGCATATCTTCCGGATAAAGACTTAAAAACGCATCATTAGCATCAATAATCTTAAATTCAGCATCCTTTACAAAAAGAAAATCAGGAATGGTCTTGGTAATCAAATCCTGAAAATCAGAAGATTGCTTCAACTCCGCCGTTTTTTCTTCTACTTTCTTTCGGATGACTTCCTTACTACGCAAAAGAGCATCAAGAGCAAAGTACAAGAATACTGAAAAGATCAATCCGAAGAGTAGAAACCAAAGGAATGTCTTCGTATTAGCAGGCGGAGTATAATTCTCATTAACATGCCACTCTAATGTCCAGACACGTCCGGCAATTTTCATCTGGGTCTCAACAATTTTTCCCGAATAATAACCAGTATGAGTTTCATCATGTCCATAGTCAGGATCAGCATAAATAAGCGCCTCCGGGTTTGTCTTCACCCCATCAAAGACCTCGAGATAGAGCTGGTTTTTGTTTACTGCGCTGACATCTTTAAAAAAGTTTGGGCCAATAAACGGCGCATAAACCCAACCTTTGAAATGTGCGCGGCGTGCTTCAATTGTATCCGGCTTATCTTTTGTGTCATAAACCGGCAAAAGCAACAAAAAGCCAGCCTGTTTTTTATTATCCTGAACCAACAGGATTTTCTTTGTAAGCGCCGGAACACCTAAATCACGCGCGCGCTCTGCTGCAGCGCGTCGATTAGCCTCAAACCCGATATCAAGACCAATCGCTTTCGCATTTTCAGCACTCGGTTCAATAAATTTAATAATGAATTTATCAGGATAGAACGTATCTGGATGATTTTGAAAATCTGGCGCGTTATCACTACGGACTTTATCCAAATACGTAGCCAGATTCTGCGCCAGAACATAATCAATATAACCAACACCGTTAATGCCCGGCAGGTTTTGTTTAGGGTTCAGGGCTCTCACGTAATTTTTCCACTCTGTCCGTTTCACAGAGTCAGATGCATAATAAAGCCCGACACTGCCGCGCAAAGTGTTCTCATACAAACGATAACGGTCTGTCAATACCGACTGTGTGTCTTTGATCAAACCTTGCAGATAAGCATTATTACGAGTACGACCCTGTTCATCAATAATATACCAAGAAAAGAAAGTTAAAATTGCGACAACCATAGCAATAGAAAATGGTGCAATCTGCCAGAAATCAAATCGCTGACTACCACGAGCGCCCAAGCTATAAAAAAGGAAACCACTCCCAACAAACACAAAGCCAGATGCAGTATGAAGAGCCATACGCGCCAGATTACCCCAACCATACAAATCATCATCCTGTGGCGCCAGATACCCTGCCAACACCATCATAGCCAAGACAAGCAAAGAAACAGAAACACCAACACCCAGCGCACGCTTTATACTAGCTCCAAATAGCCCGAGGCCACTCACGGAAAAACATAAAGCTGTCATAGGAGCCATACGCCCGGGATGTGTTGTTTTTGTAATGAAGACTGGATCAACAAAAAGCTCGTCAATACCAAAATCTACATGGATAATATATTGTAATAATGTCGCTGCACCCAAACATAACGCCATAAGCCCCAGCACGCTGGATAAATTTCTTTTTCTCAAGAACAACGCAACCAGCCCCATGCCACAGAGCAAGAAACCTATTGCTGTATTATATTGCATCGGCGCAAATGCAGGATTGATCTGAACCAATGACTGGCTACCACTATGCCAGCCATACATAACCAAACACGCCAATATAATCGGTATGATCCCGCAGACTAAACCATAAAAATAAATTTTTCTCAAAGTCATTCCACAACCTCTTTTTCAATCAGCATTCTCACAACATTATGTGCACGATGAATTTGCGAAAAAACATCGGACGGTTTTTTCTTGGCTTGCATATCAGCAAGAGCGGTCACCTCACGCATTCCGAGAGTATATTTCATAGCGTCAGTCTCTGCTAGAGCATCATTCATCAAAGAGATCACATCTTGCGGCACAATATTAACCTGTAAAACTTCATTGGGTACAACCACGCCGCCCGGTATAGAAAAATCTGAATTTAGCGCCAAAATGCGCAGATCGATGAGAAACGAAAATGTTTCTTGATAAACATCCCCTGGCACCTTGCCTTCGAAATCCTCGTACGGAACATCTAAATCATAACCTCTGAGCCTCATTATTTTATCAAGGTTGTCATTCACAGCCAAAGCGATTTGATAGACATCTGACGGCGTAGTATCCACCTGAATCGCTGCACAAATCCGTTTGAGGTTATTATAAACATCACTTGGCACTTTACCGTTTTCAAGCGCGACTTGCTGTACCTCGACTACACCGCCTTCAAGGCTTTGAACTTCCTGTAACAAATGATCAACACCGTTTTTCACATCGGACGGACGAACCTCGCGCAATGAAAAAGGTTCGGGCAAGGGCTGCGCGTCTATGTTCTGTTGCGACAACAACTTGGAAACAATCGTATGGCACTCACGAACCTTTTGCATCACATGCCTTGGATGACGTAAAGATCTATCGGCTCGCACCGCGTCATACCTTTGTGTGTCCAGAAAATTCAGCTGCTGCAAGCTCAATCGTAAAACTTCAGTTTTCTGGTACACATGCGATGGAGTAATTTCCGAAGCGAAAGCTTGCGAAATCAAAATGAAATAAAAGAAAACCCCTAATAACCTTGCCACAACAACGCGCGCCATATCTTTGTAACCGCCATATTCACGTCAAATAAACGTTCCGCAATATAATATCTATCCTGATCTAGGAAGTTGAACAGGCGAAACAAACACTACACTATTATGCTGCAATCAAAAAGACTCAGCGTAACATTTAAGGTTAATAACATTACATATTAAACAACTAGAGAAGGAGAAGGAGAAGGAGAAAGCCAAACCGAATACTCAATGCGCACAAGCAAAAAACTGTGCTGGTATGAACCAGAACAACTATAAAAAACATTGAAATTTTGATTCTTCAGCATAAAGCTGACTGCCTTATTGTTAGTTCTGAGGCACCAGATCAAAATACAATTCGACGAACACATATAACGACACCAACTCTTCATAACATTCATCAAATGAAACAGCTTCTTCTTTAAAACATTTGATCATCTTGGCCATATCGGAATGGATGCGGTCCAAAATCGAATATATCTCAAGCTTATCAAGAGCTTGGCAAATTTCACCTTTCTCTTTTACAGCCTGTGCATATTCTTCTAACTCTTCCACCTCGGGCTTAAAAAATAACACCGCGATATCCTTTTTATCAGTCTCCCGAGAAGCAGAAGATACAACTCCTCTTGGGTTGTTTCCCTTTTCATCATCCAAGATGTTTTTACTACCTATTGTACGGCTCTCTCTCATGACCACCTCCTTTGTTTAACTCGTTTCATTTTACAACCGCCCCCGAGATTCTTCCCTGCGCTGCGGACCCACCACCTAATTATGGGAATACAGTTTAACGATGGATATTACTTCACTAAAATTGGATATATCGCATGGTTTACTCATATACCCATCTGCCATCAAATTCACGCACTCACGAATATCGCTCTCTGACTTTGAGCTGGATAGCATAATCACAGTAATGTCTTTTAAATTTTGATCTGTTTTTATCTCTTTCAAAATTTCTTTGCCGGATCGCCTTGGTATATTGATATCCAGTAAAATAACGTCCGGCTTAGCCACACCTGCTTCACGAACTCTCTGCAGCGCTTGATCACCATCATTTTCTACTGCAATTGATGTGCTGAACTGCTCTTGCTCTTCAAAAGCCTTTTTAATAAGAAATACATCACCATCATTGTCATCAACAATAAGTATATTCAACGGTTTAGCGTCTATTTCTTCTGATACATCGACAAAATCGAGCTCTATTTTCTCAAACTCACCGATCTCTTCCGGCGCCTCCACAAAGTCAAGTTCAACGGTGTTAAAATTACTTATATCATCTTGAGATTCTACAAAATATACCTCAACCCTTTTAGGATCATTAATCCCCTCGTGACCTTCGTCCAAACCTACATCAGCATCACCGGGTAACTGCTCCCCCTCTTTACACATCAATATATCTTCCTTTCTAGGTCCCCTCGTGTGAAATGTGCGAAATCACGCCAACACAGACGCAGCTTGCATAGTTTTATTGAACACCATTCTGGGAATTGATTTAAGTTTGACACCGTATCTAACGTTATGTAACGTTATGTAACAGTAAAATAATATTATATTTTTCAATTACTTAACTTAATTATTATAGATAACAACGTATTATTTTTCACAAAAATGTACGTGTACAAAAACATTTAAAACAAATAATTTTTATTCCAAAAGGTTGAAAGAGATGCGATTTCAGCGCCACTTATTTCTATTTTTAACCTTCTGTTTCTGTATTTTGGCATCTTTTACGCCCCCAAATGCACTGGCAGATGAGACATTTAACGAAGTCGTATTTATCAGGCTAGATACAACTTACCCTATTTTTAATCAATATGAAGACGCCCTGCGTAAAGCGGCAGACGACCTTAATATTGAGGTAAAAGTCTACACGATTGATCCCGACCCCTATGAACTGGTGCAAGTAATCCAGCAACTGGCCAGAGCCGAAAACAAAACAGATTTAATCATCACAATGGCAAGCGGGCATGTCGGCGAAACACTCATAAAAATATTACACACGGCAAATATTGAAATAGCCTTGGTCAATATGGAACTCAGCGAAAAAAATAGAAAATCCACAGGTGCGCCGCGTGAGATATACAAAAATTGGATAGCCAGTATGGCACCAGACTACGAAGAAGCAGGCCAAAGATTGGGAGAATATTTATATCGCAGAGCAAAGGAAAAAAAACTACGAACAAACTGGAAAGTTAATATGTGCGCCATACATGGCATAGAAGGCATACGCGCATCAATGGAGAGTATCAATGGAGTCTTACAAGCACAGCAGCAACACGATGACCTGCTTATCAACGATATCCTCGAAGGTTATTGGACGACGGACAAGGCCCAAAAGGTCGCCGCAGACCATCTTTTTCGTCATCCGGAAACAAATGCCCTATGGGTTATCAATGACCCTGCTGTAATTGGCGTAGTAAAAGCAGCAGAAGGAAACGGTCTGACGCCTGGAAAAGATATCATTATCGGCGGCATGAACTGGCACCCCGATATTTTCGATTACATTAAAGATGGCCGCGTTGAAGTTTCTATTGGCGGACATTTCATGGATACGGCATGGCTGCTGCTTCTCGCCTATGATTATCATCACGGTCATGATTTTATGCCTTATATAGGAACAGAAATAAAATCTTCAATGCAAATGATCGACAAGGAGAATGTTGATATCTATGCAGACATTATAGGCAATGAACCGTGGGAGAAGATCGATTTTAAATCTCTAACTCAAACCCATAATCCACAATGGAATGGTTATAATTTCAATCTGCTTAAACTGCTGGCGCCTTCACAGATTAATCAGAAAAATTAACCCCTGCATCCTGCGCGCCGATTAATAGCTTGTCGATAAACGGCTTTTGAAAGTTCCAGCCTTCCAAGGTCTGTCGCGGGGACTCTACAAATTCCGGGAAATTCTCTTCGATAAAACGCGCAACCTCCGCCGCTTTATCATGTTCATACTGGCCTGCATAAGACACAGCAAGTGCCACATTGGCAAAAAGAACGTCAGGCTGGTAATATTCTAGCGCATGATATGTTGCATCCTGATAATTTCCACCCATATAGAAATAGGCAAACAAAATACCATGATACCAGCGCGCATGATCAGGATTCAGCTTTACCGCGCGCAAACCAAGCTCTCCACTTTTTTCCCATTCTCCAATCTGGCCATAATTCCACGCAGCATCTGCTAGAACTTCTGAATCATATGGGTTTAGCTCTACTGATATCTTCAATTGTTCCAGCATCTTTTCAATATCATTATCCAGATGATAGGCATTTGCCAAATATTGATGCGCGCTCGGGTTTTGCGGATCAGCCTCAACAGCACGCAGTGCCGCTTGCAAAGAGCGCGCTTTAATCTCCTCATCGCTTGAGCGTTTATTATAATTATATCTGAATTCATCGCCATATATCCAAGACAAATACGCCCAGCCATTACTATTCTGCGGATTATTTTTTACAACCACTTCTAAACAATCTCGCGCCATTTTATGCTGTGTGGCAGTTTTATTATTGGAATACACGTAAAAATCCAGAAAGCATTTATAATCAGCATACCCCTCATCCGTCACAACTTGTCTAATGCGCTGTTGTTCGTTATTCTGAATAACTGCATAAGGGGATGCGAGCTGTGAGGCCACCTTGCCTGAGAAATCTTCAATCCATTCATCATTTCCAGGTTGAAGATCGTATTTTTCATTGTAAGACCATATATATGTCTTTCGCTGTACATCCAGCAGTCGCACCACAGCATTTACTTCATTGATATACTTTCTAACAGATCCGACAAGTACGTAATTCGCCTTAAATTTTTCTCCTATTAACGTGCTATTTTCCAATCCGTCCATTGCATGAACATTGACCTTGGCTTTGGACGTCTCTACCGATCGAAACAGCGATAGATTATAAGACAGCTTATTAGAAAGAATAACAGAGATCTGATCCGTCGCCTGATCACCGACACTATTTAGTGGCAGCACCAAAATCACAGGCAGCTGCGTTTTCACAACGCCACTCTTACCCATCTCCCTAATAAAAACAGAAGAAAAAGAAAGTGCTGCGACCAATAAAATTAATAAAAGCAATAAGGCCGGATGACGCATATACCTATAAAAAGCATGAGGTGACCGCCCTTCCGCCTGTCCACCCGCACTAGGCAATGTTGGAGGATCATTATAATGAAAAACAGGCCTATAACTGCCCTTTGGTACTTTAATAACAACAGGATCATGGCGACCTGCACCATGATAATATAACGCCAGCGCCTTACGTAACCTTGTTGCCTCAACCCGTACCGATGCATCGGTATCAGGATCAAAATCATCCGATTTACCAAACACCATGACAGCAATCGTATAGCCCTTAATCTGGTCAGATTTACCGGCAAGTGATTGACGAACGATAAATTCCAAAAAGCTGGAGCTGCGTAAGGAGCGATGAAATTCATCACTTCTCAGCACCCTCGCCAATTGCTCCAGGATTTCTGTATCGGTTAAAATTTTTGTCTTATTCATATTCTAGACAGCATTGTTAGACGTTTTTGTCACAAAAAATAGACCCAAGCTTACTCTAAGTACATTAGTATGCCTATTTTCTTTCCACTTGTGTATCAACTTCTTATTCTTTGTGCTCGGTAAGAGAAACTTATCATACGAACGACCATTGGACTAAGAGACAAAAAAAGGCATAATGGCATATCCGCACAGGATCAATATGTTTCAATAATAAACATCTCAAGCAGACACAATTTAAGCAGACACACCATGACCAAAAATCCTAAGAATAATGTTTCACCAGCAACAGGCAATGCCGGTGATCTGACAAACCAGCTGGCAAATGCCATTTTGGCACTAACCCCTGCCCAGACCGAACAGGTTGTCAAAAAGCTTATGCCACATATTGCCGCATATGAAATGCGCCAGCCACGTGTATGGGGCGATCCAAAGCGAGTCATACTGCGTAATAACATTCATATTAATGACCTTCTAATAAACACACGTTCAGGAACAGTCACAATAGAACAGGATGTGTTTTTCGGCCATCGATGTAAATTGTTAACCGGCAATCATAACTACCGCAAGAAGGGTAAAGAGCGTCTGCAGGACGTTCCGGATACAGGCCGCGATATACACATCAATGAAGGCGCATGGCTTGGCTCCGGTGTTACAATTCTTGGGCCATGCGTTATAGGCGCTAATGCTGTCATCGCCGCAGGCAGCCTTGTCACCGCCAATGAAATTCCCGAAGGAACCATATGGGCAGGTCATCCGGCAAAACAAGTCAAAGAGATTGACTTTGATGAAGAATAAGTACGTCCGGAGCACCACATAAAGAAAAACAAAAAAAAGACAGGGCAACACATGCCCTGTCTTATATCAATATAAATTCATATGGAACGATCTAGAATAAGCCGCGGCTAAATAATTTGCCAACCCAGCTTTTCTGATTCCATTCAGCAATTTTTTCATTTCTTTCCATTTCTGCCTTGGCTGCTTTAACCTCAGAAGCTGGAAGCATAGTTTCATCGCCCGCAGCGCTTTGTGAAAAGGGCTGGCGCAAATCATAAACGGCTTCAATACGATATCGACCGACTTTACTGTGAATATCTACCAGTTCATCTTTCAACGATGATTCATCAACGCCAAACGCATCTTCATTAATGTCAATCATATCAAGCAAAATAGTGGTCCCTTGCATACCCATCGGCACACCATCAGATGTATATGAAACCTTCACCAAATAATCTTTTCCTGCAATCGCAGCATTAGAGAACTTCTCACTCAGCTCGCTATCACTTAAAAAATTCATCTCTCCTAATCCAGCCATAAACGTATCCTCTGTTTCATTGTTATCGGTTTATATTCACTGTGTAATGATGCTGCCAAACTAGCACCAACACATATATTACGTAAAGATTATAAATTAACCCGCTCCATTCCTGACCCAGTCTCAATATAGCCAGATCGCCCGATATTCTATATTCTGATATACTTGTCTTGTACGAGTATAGACAAAAAGTTAACTTATTAACTATTACGAACGCACAGTACAAAATAACAGCACTTAATGTCAAGCAGTTTCCATAATTTTCAATATACTAGCTAAACTACTCCCGATAAATAATAATGCGCATGCGGCTATATCAGCACTCATGAATTGCAATTGTATGTTGCACATTTCAAAAAGATAAAAAAATAAAACGACCTATTTTATCCAGAGTTATTAACTGGCAATACTTACAGCCACATTCCCGCGCTCATATCAGTCCAATACAACAAGAATAAAAACACAGACCCCCCAACACAACTTGTGGGTAAAATTTATGTCGGATAATATATAGCCATACTGGGTAGCTGCTAACAATAATAGATATTCATACACAAAGTATGCTGCTGCCTTATTTAAATAATTTCAGAATTTTTATAGATTTATAAAGCAACCACAGAGAGTTAGATAAATGGCCCTAGCAAAATTAAAGTTAAAATCAAAACCAAAATCATCTCAGGATAGCACAAAAAATATGGCAATAAAAATATCAGCACTGGAAGCCATACAATCTAACGTCATGGTTGCGGACGAAAACCACAACATCGTCTTTATTAATGGCACACTGCTCGATTTCTTATCCGAAGCAGAGTCAGATATTCAAAAAGATCTTCCGAACTTTAATGTCAGCACACTTATTGGCACCAATATTGACGTATTCCATAAAGACCCTTCGCATCAGCGCGGCATGTTAACCGAATTACCCGAGGGGTATAAAACAAGTATCTGGGTTGGTGGCCGTATTTTCGGTCTGATTGCAAGTCCCCTTTTTAATGCAAAACAAGAGCGAATTGGAACAGTCGTGGAATGGTCCAGTACAGAAATTCTAGACACTGAAGGACAAGTCAACGCGATGAACGCATCACAGGCGGTCATACATTTCAAAATGGATGGCACCATTATCGAAGCCAATGAAAACTTTATGAAAGTAATGGGATATTCCCTTTCAGAGATTAAAGGCAAACATCACAGCATGTTCGCCGAAGAAGGCATTGCCGAACAACAAGAATATAAGGATTTCTGGGCTGCCCTGAACCGCGGAGAATTTCAATCCGGTCAATTCCGCCGTCTAGGCAAAGGCGGCAAGGAGATATGGCTGGAAGCTTCATACAATCCGGTTTTCGATTATAATGGCCGCCCCTTCAAAGTGACAAAATTTGCCACAGATCTGACGCCGCGAAAAAACGAAAACAGAGCGCTTGCCGACAATTTCGAAGACAACGTCAAAACACTGGTTGAAACGGTAGCTTCTTCCGCAACGGAAATGCAGGCCAATGCACAGACTCTGGCTGCGGCTGCCGAAGAAACAAGCAACCAGTCCAACACCGTCGCTGCGGCAACCGAAGAATTATCAGCATCAGTAAACGAAATTTCAAGTCAGGTCAGCAACTCAACCAAGATTGTTGACGAAGCAGTGGCAGAAGCCCAAAACACCGAACAGCTTGTCGCCGGCTTGGTCGAGGCCGCAACCAAAATCGGTGAGGTCACTGCTCTGATCTCCGACATCGCAGATCAGACAAATCTACTGGCGCTTAACGCAACGATTGAGGCCGCGCGCGCAGGTGAGGCAGGCAAGGGATTCGCCGTGGTTGCATCCGAGGTAAAATCTCTGGCCGCGGAAACAGCCAAAGCAACCGAAGAGATTGAATCCCAAATCAGCGGCATTCAGGACGTTAGCCGTACCACAGCCAATGCGATCCAGAACATTACCAAGGTTATCACGCAGGTTAGTGAGATCAGCACGTCAATCTCCGGCGCTGTCGAGGAACAGTCGGCCGCAACAAGGGAAGTATCGTCGAACATTACAGGCGTTCAAACCGCTGCCAACGAAACCGGCCAGTCATCCGCAGTTATGCTGGAGGTTGCCAGAGACTTGTCATCACGCTCCGAAGACTTACAAAGCCGTGTTGATGAATTTCTGGAGAATGTGCGTAAAATGTAGGTCCAGGCGCATTGAAACCCATCCATCTGCTCGCTATTTCAGCTAAAAAAGGGAAGTCAAAAATGACTTCCTTGTTTATGCCACATCTCCCTTACCTATACCTAAGCATCTATAATAATTCGATATTTCATTAATAACTTCGATACTACTTATGTGTCATAATGAGTATCTGAGTATGTTAGAATACAATGAAACATCCCAAACAATTACACTATACGACTTCGAAACTGGGTACATGAAGAGGCACATGAAAGACGCAATCATACTGACATCTGTTTTGCTATTTCTAGTAACGTTACTTATAGGCGTGTCAATTATGGCGCATCCGCCCCAGAATGACTCAGACAAGCTGGAGCAATATGCTGTTATCTTCCCGCCTTCCCTATCCAAAACACAAACATTCAAAATGGTCGTAGAATCCGGCGGTTATCCCGTGCGCAAAGGAGCTACCGATTTTATAATCATATCGGCGTCAAATAATCCGGATCACATCAAGGAACTAAAAAAGCACGGCGCATTACTCGTCTTTGATCCTGTGATTAAAGGAGCCTGCATTTCCGAAGACAAAACAACATTTCAAGTCACAAAGAATATTTAAAAAGTCGTACATAAAAGCACAACACCAACAAGCAATACACCAGGCAATACACTAGAAAGAGAGAAAACGATGAAAACAGAAACACAGAAATATCAAAGGTTCCTGATCTTATTCATTTTCCTGCATATGCCTGTTTATGTCATTGCTTGCTACTTTTTCAATTCTGAATATTCCCATGTCACTATTCAAATTATTCTAAGTGCCGTTGCAGGTGCTGGCTTTGTCATTTCAAAGAAGAATCCTGCACTGGGCTGCGACCTTGTATCGATGGCTCTTGCCCTTACACCTGCCGTATTGGTCTATGTGCTAGAAGGCCACCCGTGGCAAATTGATGCCCATATGTATTTCTTCGCCGTCCTAGCCATGGTGGTTGGCTTTAGTTCATACCGTTCGGTTATCGCTGCTGCCGCCGCCATTGCGATACACCATTTATCACTGAACTTTTTATTGCCACAGGCTTTATTCCCAACAGGCATAGACCTCTCGCGGGTAATTTTCCACGCTGTCGTGGTTATAATCGAATCCGGCGCGTTACTATCTATTATTAAGGGTTTGAAATCTTCAGAAGTCAGTATCAAACTTGAAAGCCAAAGAGCAAAAGAAGCATCCGAATACGCTGAACAAGCCCAGAAAAATCAGGAGGTCGCCGCAATACAGGCCAATAAGGAACGCGCCGAAGCGCTCAATGACGTTGCTAGCAAATTCGAACAACAAATTGGGCTTGTGGTTGCCCATGTTCAAGAATCCGCATCAAAGCTAAATGATATGGCATCCGGCCTTACAACTTCTATCCAGCGAACAACACAGCAAAGCGATAATGTGGCCAGCGCCTCACACGAGGCATCAAACAATGTCCAGACTGTCGCCGCAGCCACCGAACAAATGGCCGCTTCGATCAAGGAAATATCACATAATGTTCTTGATACCGCAGAGATGACCAAGAACTGTGCAATCGAAGCCCAGTCATCTCAGGGGAAACTGGAAACATTGCAAAATGCCGTTGGAGAAATTGATAGCGTTATTCAAGCTATTAATGATGTAGCCGAACAAACCAACCTTCTCGCGTTAAATGCCACTATCGAAGCTGCACGTGCGGGGGAAGCTGGTAAAGGCTTTGCTGTTGTGGCATCAGAAGTCAAGACACTGGCAAATGAGACACATAAAATGACAGAGGAAATATCTAAAAAAGTCGAAGACATCAAAAGCAGTGCTATCGCCTCGATCCAAAGTGTTGAATCAATTCTAAAACAAATTAGCTCTGTTGATCATCAAACAACCAGCATCGCCGGAGCTGTAGAAGAGCAAGAAGTCTCAACACAGGAAATCTTCCGCAGTGTACAAGAAGCTGCCAGCGGCACGAACGAAGTATCAAACAGTATTGAACACATCCGTCAGGCTGCAAATGATAGCGCTAATTCAACCGGCCTGTTAAAGAACGCATCAGAAGAACTGGACCAACAGGCAAAAGAACTAAAAGAAGCCATGCAAAGCTTCCTCAGAGAGGTACGCACATAAATCTCATTTGCACATTCAGGTCAATAAGTAATCTTATAACAGTGACAGAATAAAAAGCCAGCAAGGGGAGTGTATAACCCTTGCTGACTCTCTTATGAGATTCATAAAAGCCTAGTATTACTCTGGCAGTTGTTACGCTTAGTCGTTACACAAAGTAATTACTTATTCTGATTAGAATCGGTAAGATACACCGGCACCGATAATGAATGGATCAATATCGACATCATGTGCGATTAATCCACCATCATTCACAGATGCATCAACATTCAGATCGATATATTTCGCATCGACGTTAATACCCCAGTGATCATTAAGCCAATAATCAAAACCAGCCTGAACAGCCAAACCAAAACCGTTATCTACGTTCAGGTCAGTAAACCCTGTTCCTGAATCTTCACCATAAAATAGTGAGTAGTTCACACCAGCGCCGACATAAGGACTGAAAGCTTGATCTGGCGTAAAGTGGTATTGCAATGTTAGTGTCGGAGGCAAGATCCATGTTTCACCAAGATCATTACTACCGGCAGATACTTCATGCTGTGCTGTTGCTGCGATAAGCTCGGCAGCAATATTCTTTGTGAAAAAATATGTCAGATCGACCTCGGGTGTGATCGCATCACCAACATCTGTATCAAGCGCAGTACCATCAACATGGCCATCACCATCGGCAAGAACACCAATCGCGCGTACACGCACCTGAAAACGTTCTTTGGCAAGCCAGTCTGTGCCGTCTTGAGCTTGTGCCTGTGCGCCCCATGTGGTCAACGCCACTGAAGACAGCAAAGCAAGTTTTAGTAGCGATTTAGACATTTTATATTCCTCTTCCTTGTCGCGTTATGAACTCTTGGGAAGAAGATAGCAAAATTCGAAGACAAGCGTAATTGACAAAAATCAATTATCTGTTGTTTCTTCATCATCATCGAGCAAAATTCGGTTCGCCGCACCATCAAGATCATCATATTGCCCCGTTTTAAGGCACCAAACGAACGATCCCAGACCAGCAAGGCCCAAAAGCAATGCAACAGGTATCAAAAAAACCAAAATATTCATAATGTAACTCTCATGCGTAATGAATTCAAAATCACAACCAAAGACGAGCACGACATGGAAATGGCGGCGATCATCGGTGTAACGACACCGGAAAACGCCAGCGGCACAGCAATGATATTATAGAATACAGCCAGCAAGAAATTCTGACGCACCAATTTTTGTGTTTTCCTTGCAACCTTATAGACATTTAAAACCGGCGACAGATTCTGCCCCATAAAAACGATATCTGCTGTGTTCTGTGCCAGATCAATAGCTGTTCCAGGGGCCATGGATATATCCGCCGCGCTTAATATAGCCGCATCATTCAGCCCGTCTCCGGCCATCAAAACCTTACGCCCCTCACTTTGCAAACGGCGTAAATAATCATGTTTTCCAACGGGTGAGCATTCGCCAACAAATTTATCGATGCCAGCCTGCGCCGCGGCATCACTTACAACCTGCATTCGATCACCAGACAGTAATATCACATCCAGCCCCGCCTGTTTCAACGCTTGCACGATTTGGGCAGCATCCCCGCGAACCTGGTCACTAAAACGGAACTGTACCGACTTATACCCTTCACCGGAAAACCACAATTCCGGTCCGTTATGATCAGCTCCGTTATGATCAGGAGCGTTTTGATGGGATGCATTTTGATCATGCGCCATGCCTCCGGCATTATCATCGCCGCACCACACACGGCTACCGATACGAATGCGCTTGCCTTCAAAGACACCTTCTATACCCTGTCCCGGATAATCGCGTATATCCTTAATTTCAAATAGATCCACATCACTCGCCTCAGCTAAGGTAACTGATAACGGGTGTTTACTATGACTGGCCAGCGAAGCGGCAAGGCGCATAATTTCCGGATCATACACGCCTTTCAAAACGGCATGCCCGGTTGTAAGCGTTCCTGTTTTATCCAGTATTACCGTATCAATCGCCGATAATTTCTCCAGCGCATCACCGGATTTAACCATAATGCCGCGCCTGAATAATATGCCCGATGCAAGTACCTGCACCACAGGTACAGCCAGACCGAGCGCACAAGGACAAGTAATAATCAAAACACTCACGCTAATCATAAGCGCATCCTGCCACGCAGAACCAAGAATGCCCCACCATAAAATAAACGCGCATATTGCCAAAACATGCACAACAGGTGTGTAAAGTCTCGCTGCACGATCGGCTATACGTACATATTTGGCCTGACCTTGCTGGGCTTGTTCCATTAAGCGGATAATATCCGATAACAACGAATCCTCACCGGCCTTACAAACCCTGATTTTGATGGGCGCTGATAGATTAACAGATCCCGTATAAAGATAATCTGCCGCACGCACCGCCAAAGGAATTGTCTCGCCGGTAATAAGCGACACATCAGCGTCACTTTGACCTTCAATCACAATCCCATCGACCGGAACGCGCTCACCGGCTGCCACCAACACAATCATATCCGCTTTTAAATCACGGGTCAGAATGCGCGATGTCTTCGCCCCATCCAGCACGGTGGCAAATTTATTCATTCCCTGCATCAGCTCACCGGCGTCCTGTTTCACAGTGCGTCTGGTGTTAAAATCCAGATACCGGCCAACCAACAAGAAAAACATCAACATCACGGCTGAATCAAAATAGATATATTCACCGCTTTGTACCGTTTCATACAAGCTCATCGCCGTTGCAAGACTGAGCGCAATCGAAATCGGAACATCCATATTTGTACGCCCGCGACGCAAGGCCGAAAACGCCGAACCAAAGAACGGACGGCCAGAGAATAAAATTGTCGGGATCGCGATCAATGCCGATACCCAGTGCATAAAATCACGCGTGGCAACGCCCATTGTTTCTTCGTTGCTAACCCAAAGCCCCACGGATAACAACATAATATTACCAAGCGCAAACCCACATACACCAAGGCACAATAATAAATGCCGGCTCGTCTTCTGATCCAGCGTATCATCCATATCCGGATTAAACGGCGTCACGTGATAGCCTTGCTTTTCAATATCGCGTACAAAATCATTGGCCAGCGCAACTGCCCCATCCCATAAAATCTGGACACGTCCGGTTGAAAAATTCAGACGCGCCTTCCTAACACAAGAATACTTATAAGCCGCAGATTCTATTTTCTGAATACAGGCAGCACAATGCACACCCTCAACATGAAGAGACAGAGTTTGCATGCCATCTTCACTTGTTCGTACCAGCCCTTCATAACCCAGTTGCCCGCCATGCGACAACCCTTGAGCATCATGCATCCCGGCATCAAATGTCTGTGCATCTGATGCTTGGCCGTCAACACACTGCGCAGCTACCGGACAATCAAGTCCAGCTGTGTCTGGTATATTTTGTGCTGCTGTTCTTTTTGCCATTCTATATTGACCTTTGCGCTCCATAGTCCTTTTAAAGGCATATCGACCCGACTGGTATAAAGTCCAGCGCCACTATTTACAAGATCGACCGAAAAATCATAATGCCCATGAACAGGGCGAACAAAAGACAGTGATGCTTTTGCATCATCAAGTGGCTGTTTGCCATGATCACGAACCTGTAAACTGACCGTGCCATCATCATAGCTTATCACTGTATAGAGTTGATCTTGTTCACGCGCCTGCTCGATATATTGATTATAAGCGAGCCCTTCTTCATAGGCATGCTCGGATATAACGCCAGTATGAGTCGTCAGGGCCTTATATACAAAAAACGCATCAACACTGCAAAACACGGCAAAGAACAAAACCAGCGATAAAAGTACCGCCTGTCCTGTCTTCCGGCTCTCTTGTTTTGCCTGTTCGTTATTCATCATCCGTCCTTTGTCTTAATCTATTCTTAGAATAGATTAAGGGTGCTGACTTATAAACATAGTCGTATTGCTTGCCTCATAACCGGTCTCGATATCGGTCAATTTAAACTTAATCTCTCTTGGCTCTTGCTTGGGCAAGGATGAGCGCACCAATAATCTATATTGTTTTACGCTATCCGCCTCGACATAAATATCTTCTTTGGTTGTCTGTCCGGCTGTCTTGATCTGAATATCGGAATGATCAAGACCATCTACCGATAATTTATAATGGCGGTGTTCATGAGTTTTATTCAGCACCTTCATACTATAAGCATTCCGGATATCACCATCAGACAATTGTACAAAAAGCGGATTACGGTCATGTAGAACAGCAATTTCCAAAGGTGATCTGGTCAATAATGTATGTAACATCAAGCCGCCAATAAGACACAGCACGCTTGCATAATAAAACGTACGCGGACGCCATATATGGAAAGGCTCAGACCGCCCTTGTCTGGCTGCATCCATTCTGGCTTCGGTATTATAACCAATTAAACCGCGTTCAAGACCAACCTTGTCCATAATTTCATCACACGCATCAGCACATAACCCACAGGCAATACATTCCATCTGTAAACCTTCGCGAATATCAATACCGGTCGGGCATACCTGCACACAAGCCGTACAATCAATACAATCCCCCAGATCCGTCCAATCCGCGCCTTTTTTATGTTTACCGCGCGGTTCGCCGCGATCGACGTCATAACTAATAATAAGCGTATCCTTATCAAACATCGCCGATTGGAAACGCGCATAGGGGCACATAAAGGTACAAACCTGTTCCCTTGCGAAACCGGCCATCATATAGGTCATAAAGGTCAAACCGCCTACAAAACCAAGAACCACAGGCGATACATCCAGCATCAAAAAGCTATGAACTAAAGTCGGCGCATCATTGAAATACAGCACAAACGAACCTGCCGTACACCATGCAATAACCAGCCAGATAAAATGAGTAATTACGAGTTTGTATAATTTTTCAAACGTCCATGGTCCTTCGCGTAACTTCTTACGCTTTGTCCGGTCACCCTGAATAATCCGTTCAACCCAGACAAACAAATCAGTCCAGACAGTCTGGAAACATAGATAACCACACCACACACGGCCAAATAAACTTGTGACAAAAAATAACCCCACCGCCGCACATATCAAGATGCCCGTTAGAATATAAACTTCCTGCGGCCATATTTCGAACCAGAACCAATAAGCACGGCCACGCACAAGATCAATCAAGATTGCCTGATCCGGGGCATTAGGGCCTCGATCCCAACGTATAAACGGAACAAGATAATAAATACTCAGACAGACAATCATCGCAATCCATTTCAAATTGCGATACCTGCCCTTTACCCGTTTGGGGTAAATGCGTTTTTGTTTTTCAAAGAGTTTTAAATCCTGAGCATCACTGCTCATCACCTATCTCCTCTACTGGAATATCCTCTTCCACTGTTTGAGGCTCTACCGCATCGATTACCGTCTCTGCTACCATCTCTGCGGCTTCTTCCACAGACGGGATAGCAACATCACCTTCCATAGCGTGATCTGTTTCTATCTCGTCAACCTGACCGCCGCCAAGCTCATGAAGATACACAGTAAGCTGTCTGATTGTATTATCATCAAGCCTGGTCTTCCAGGCCGGCATAACGCCTGATCTTGCATTATATACCGTTTTATAGACATCATGATGATCACCGCCATAAAGCCAGATAGCATCAGTCAGATTCGGTGCGCCGAATTGTTTATCACCTTTGCCATCCGCACCATGACATGACGCACAGTTTTGCTTGAAGGTTTTTTGGCCGGGCATCATTGATATATCGTCGCTACCCTTGTGGTCATTACTACCCTTATGGTCATTACCGGAAAGCGCCAATACGTAATCAACAACTTCGTTAATTTCATGGCTTGTCAGTATCTTCTCTTTACCAAATGCAGGCATTTGGGATACGTGACCATCAATATCGCCTGAACGAATACCGTGCAAAATAGTTGTGTAGATTTCATCAACATGACCGCCCCATAGCCAGTCATCATCATTCAGGTTCGGATAACCAAGGCCACCTTGCGCGCCCGTACCATGACAGGTTGCACAATTATCTTTGAACGCAGATGCACCACCGGCATTGGCAAAGGCATATAAGGCCGGATCTTGCAAAATTTCTTCAAAAGACGCTTTTTCAAAACGATCCAGATATTCGCGCTGAAGTTTAATAATCTCGTCCTGACTAGCGCGCAATTCTTTATACTGCGTATAACCGGATGTTCCTTTGGTTGCGCCGCCAATCACAGGCCATGCCGGATATACAATGAAATACCCAAATGCCCATAAACAACACGCATAAAAGACCCAAAGCCACCATCTAGGCAACGGATTATTTAGCTCTTTCAAGCCATCCCACTCGTGCCCCGTCGTTTCAACGCCGGTTAGCTTATCAATTTCTTTTTCTGTATTATGTTCGTTATTCTCACTCATCTTCTGCTTCCCTTAGCGGTATCTGTCCATGCTCTGCAAACTTGCTTTTGGTTCCGGGCAAATAAACCCAGAGCAAAATCAGCATAAAGAATGCAAAAAACATCAATAATCCAATTAAACCGGCATTACCGGATATAAAAGACATCATTCTTCGCTCTCCTCTTGATCAAGATTGATGCCCTTTGTTACTTCAAAATCAACCATAGTCCCCAGCACTTGCAGATAGGCAATCAAGGCATCCATCTCGGAAATAAATTTCGGGTTACCATCAAAATCGCGAATATTCACGTTCTCGCCGTAACGGCTGATGATGCCGTCACTATCAATACGATCCAAATCAGTAGCTTGCACTTTGGCATCTTTCACCGCCCATACAGCCATCTCATCACTATAGGGAACGCCGAGTGTCTTCTGGGCTTTCAAATGATCTTCCAAATCATATAATTTGGCAGAGTTCTTTAATAAAAACCCATAGGTCGGCATAATAGATCCCGGCACAACAGAGCGTGGATTAACCAAATGCGCCACATGCCATTCATCAGAATATTTCGCGCCGACACGGGCAAGATCAGGGCCTGTTCGTTTTGACCCCCACTGGAACGGATGATCATACATGCTCTCAGCAGCCAATGAATAATGACCGTAACGCGCGACCTCATCACGTAACGGACGAATTTGCTGGGAGTGACAATTATAACATCCCTCACGGATATAAATATTATAGCCGGCTAGCTCCAGCGGCGTATAAGGACGCACACCTTCGACTTTTTCAATCACGGTTTCCTGTCTGAATAGTGGAATAATCTCTATAATACCGCCAATAAGAACAGTCACCACAATGGCAATCAACAAAACCAATGAATGCTTTTCTAAAAATGCGTGATTTTTTAATGGGTTCATAACTTTCGCTCCTTATTCTGCCGCTTGCAGCTGTGCGTTTTTAGACGTGTTCACAGCCTGACGAGGGTTACCATCTTTATCGACTTCACCTTCGGCGACATCACCCTTAATCGTTCTATAAAAATTGTAAGACATAATCAGCGCACCGCTCAAGAACAGCAATCCGCCCAGCGCTCTGATCAAATAAAATGGATGCATAGCCATGACACTTTCCACGAACGAGAAGTTCAGGAAGCCAAGATCATTATATGATCTCCACATCAGGCCTTGCATAATTCCGGACACCCACATCGCTGTGATGTACAGAACAATACCAAGTGTAGCCACCCATAAATGCAGATTCACAAGCTTAAGCGAGTAGACTTCCTCGCGTTTCCAAAGTTTTGGTACCAGATAATACAAACAGCCAAATGTTATAAAACCAACCCATCCAAGCGCTCCGGAATGCACGTGACCAATGGTCCAGTCTGTGTAATGTGATAAAGAGTTCACCGCGCGAATAGACATCAACGGCCCTTCAAACGTACTCATACCGTAAAAGGCCAGTGCGACAATCATAAAACGTAGCACAGGATCTTTCCGCAGCTTGTCCCATGCGCCGGATAAGGTCATCATACCGTTAATCATACCGCCCCAACTTGGCATCCATAGCATGATCGAAAATGTCATACCCAATGTCTGCGCCCAGTCAGGCAAAGCTGTGTAATGCAAATGGTGCGGCCCCGCCCAGATATATATAAATATCAAAGACCAAAAGTGAACAATCGACAAACGATATGAATAAACCGGACGCTCGGCTCGCTTTGGCACGAAATAATATACCATGCCAAGGAAACCGGCCGTTAAAAAGAATCCCACGGCATTATGCCCATACCACCACTGGATCATGGCACTTTGAACACCGGCAAAGGCAGAGTAACTCTTGCCAAAGCGCCAATCCACCGGAAGCGCCAATCCATTACCCAAATGAAGAACGGCAACAGTGATAATAAAAGCCAGAAAAAACCAGTTCGCAACGTATAAATGCGGTTCTTTCCTTTTGAAAATAGTCATCATAAAGACCAGCAAATACACGACCCAAACAACAGTCAGCCATAAATCGGCGTACCATTCCGGCTCGGCATATTCCTTACCCTGTGTCACCCCCGTGACATAACCCAAGGCTGCCATCAAGATGAATAGCTGATACCCCCAGAATGTGAACAAGGACAGCTTGTCACTCCACAGTCTGACACGGCAGGTACGCTGCACAACATAATAACTTGTGGCAAACAAAGCACTTCCGCCAAATGCAAAAATCACGCCTGATGTATGAAGCGGACGCAGCCGTCCGAATGTTAAATATGGCTCTACATTCAAAACCGGAAACGCCATTTGCAGCGCAATGAACAAGCCAACGCTCATACCAACAACGCCCCAGAAAATTGTCGCCAGCACGAATAATTTTACAATATCGTAATTGTAATCCGGTGTCGTGCGATTGTTGTTTGCTATATCCGTCGTCATCTTAGTTTCTTCCTTTATATCAAAACCATTCCAGCCAGAGCGAATAACCAAATCGCACTCCAGACCATCAATCCTTGTGAAACACGTTGCATTGTCCGAGGAAATTTCCTCTTTAAAATCTGTCCGCCCGAGGCTGTTACAATAAGCGCGGGCATAGTGCCAAGGCCGAATGCAGCCATCGCTATACCGGCCTGCATCGCGCTTGGCGCTGTTGTTGCCGCCATCAACGCTGCAACGATCATGCCGCACGGAACAAAGCCCAGCAGCATCCCCATAAAGAATTTTTGAAAGACACCTTTGTTTTCTGAAAGCCGCGCAAACCCTTTAGACAAAAAGCGATAGGGCACGGAAACTCTTAGATCGACTAACCATGGAAACAGCCGCCCCACAGATGGAAATGCGCCAATCACAAAGATTAAACCGGCAGTCACTAAAACCGGTGCAATGATATAAGCGCGAATAGGCAGAAACAAAAACGCCAGATTTAGAACCGAGGCGAGCAAAACCGCCAAAACTGTATATGTGGTAATGCGTCCCAAATGGTAAGACAGTAAAATACTATCGCGGATTTTCTCGATATGTCCTGTTTGCGACAGTACAAAAGGCCCGCACATGGCTACACAATGTGTAAAACCGCCAACCAGACCGGCAATAAACAAACTCAGTGGCAATCCGTGAGATACCGTTATATCATGCATACAGCTGCCGATTGATTGTAATAAATGTAGCGAGTTCACAAGCTTCTCTTACTAGATTTTTATACTTACTCTGCTATTATTAGGCTAGTATGACATATCTGCCTTGACTATTGTCAATTCAATGATGCAAATAGCAGCTAAAAAACCAATACAGGCCACGCCAAATATGCCGAATAAAGATGAAATTACAGCTGCGATCCAAGCAATTGAACCATTCAAGCAAAGCGATGAATTATTCAAGTCCCGCATGGCCGCGCATGCGCGTGTATTAAGCGTTGAAAAAGGACAGGTTTTATTCGTTAACCAGGACGAAGCTGATAAAATTTACATCGTGTTGTCAGGCTGGGTGAAACTGTTCCGCGAAACACTGGATGGCACACAAGCTGTTATTGATATCATTCCGAAAAATCACATGTTCGGTGAAACATCAATTTTTGAGGATTGCATCTACCCCTATAGCGCTGAGGCCACCGAGACATCCGAACTCATCAGCCTGCCTATATCTCTTTTGAAAGATGGCATTGAAACAGACCCCAAACTTGCCCTTGCGATGCTATCTTCTATGGCCAAATACCGTAAACAACAAGACCGCGAGATCGAACATAGAACAATACAAAACGCCTCACAGCGCATTGGTTGTTTCTTGCTCAGGCTAATTGATCAAGACCAACAAGGTCCCGTTAGCATTCATTTACCTTACGATAAAACGCTTGTCGCCTCACGTCTTGGCATGCAACCGGAAACCTTCTCCCGCGCCTTGAAGAAATTGAAAGATGCCACAGGAATTGATGTAAAAGGCGCAACAATTCATATGGATGACGTGCAACAGCTCGTAAGATATTCATGCGCTGCCTGTTCTGCGGAGTTTCCCTGCAAAGATTTAAAAGCCAGCGCGTATTAGTAATATAAACACCGCTTAAAAAGCCCGCACATCTCCCGAATATCTATTGTCCGTATATGCACAAGATCTTTATCAGGGTCTTTATCTAGAGCTGTGATGAGAACAGCCATTCCCAATCGAGTCTGGCTGGATTTTCTATATAAGATAACGGGTTTTCGACAACATTTTTTAAGAATGACGAAGACACGCGCCACGCCGCGCCACAGCTGCAATCCTCACATTCAGGGCTACTATCTTCGCTCACTTTATGATCTTTCGCATGGATGATAAAGCGCTCTGGTGGATATTGATCGCCAATCTGCACCAACACATCTTCTTGACGTTCGTTTTCCTGCGCAGCGCTCAGAATTTGCTTGAAAGGGAAGCGTTCCTTATTGGCTTCAATAGCTGCATCACAAATATCAAGATATTGTTGAAGTAACTCTAACGTATCCATTTAATCCGGCAGCCTTGTAATAACACTAAATAAATTATCCATATTGGCATTATGGCCGAACTTAACCAGCTTGAAATTGACTTTTATCAATTACAGATATAATCAAAACGGCCTAAAATCGGATCATGGATATTGTGCTCATAAAAAACCGACTAAGAAAACCCACCAAGAATATGTTTTGGGCGTGGATTGCCTATCAAACCATTAAAGGCACATTGACAACATCCTTAATCTGGATACCTTTGATATATACATGGCTGCACTGACAGCCCTATGCACTGCATAAAGGGTATAACCAATGATTCAGTCAAAAATATCCGAAATTAATATGTTCATCGATTTACTCAAGGACATCAAAAATGGCCAGGATAGTGAAATGGCTCTGCGCAGCTTTTCGCATTACCACTTGAGTCAGCTTATTGATCTGATGGTCGAATTGCGCGCCCGTGAAGAATTAGACGAAATCCGCAAGCTTGATGAAATAAAGAACGACTCCGGACGCACAATCGTCGAAGGATTTTCAGAAATCGACATGAAAGACGCCTTTTCAAATGCAATTGACAAGGTCACGGAGTTTTTTGCTGAGAACCATGATGTCGGGGTCACTGTTCTGGGGCTGGTACATCTTCCTATGGGCGGCTACAGAGCTGTTTTAGAGGTACATATCACCACAATTAAAACGCGCATGAGCGAACATGTCAAAAGCCATGATCTGGAACTTAAGCACGGCAAAAACAAACTCTATTACGAAAAGAAACTTAAAGAAGAACATCAACAAGAAAAACTGATTATGGACCACTTTCTCCAGCAATCAGGCGCAACACCACACGTACCCGATTATTTCATGGTCAGAGCCAATGACGCAGAAATCATGAATAAAATGATTGAAAAGGAATTCTTCCGGATGAGCGGCAACTCACCCAAACATGCATGGAAATTCAAAAGTAATTTTGCCGCCCCTAACCTGCCAAAACCCGAAATACTGGTACGGTTCAATAAAAAACCAACGCCAGAAAAAGATTAAGCGACAAACACATAGACACGCTTATAAAGCAAACACGCGCGTTAGTGCGTCTTCTTCAAAACCCAGTAAGACTTCTCCCTCATGGACAATGATCGGTCTTTTGATAATGGATGGTTTTTCATGGGCTATTTGCAATGCTGCCGCTTCATCCATAGTCTTCTTGGTTGCATCATCAAGCTGTCGCCATGTCATACCACGACGGTTAATCACCTGATCCCAGCCAAATTCTTTGATAGCAAGGCGTAAAACATCATCGTCTACGCCCTGCTTTTTATAGTCGTGGAATGTATAAGCGGCATTATGGCCATCCAGAAAATCAAAAGCCTTTTTCATCGTGCTGCAATTTTTGATGCCATATATAATCGTGTTGCTCATACTACTCTCTTTGTTATGTGTAAAAAATAACGAAAAATATTATTCTGCGCCCTCAAAATCAACGAGGTTTGGATATTCCTTATCAGCTACAGGAATAAGCTCCTCCTTAACCGGCAACCATGATGCAAGAATACGGCTATCGTAATTCAGATATAATTTACCATCAACAATTGTCCATTGCTTCGGATTACCCTTTGCAAGGCCGCCATGTCCAACAGCCCATGCACAGTATCCGCCATATTGCGGCGCATATTTTTCAGGATCAGCCTTAAATTTATCAAGATTATCCTGTGATGAAAAATACCACGAAGCGCCGCGCCATTCAGTCGCAAAGTGCTTGGATCCCTTAACAGGGCCGGTTTCAGAGAAATAAGACACAGTATCATAGCCAGATACACCTACATTGTTACTCGGGCCTGTGTAAATCGGCGCTTCGGCAAATGCTTGCGCCGAGAAAAAAACAATGGCCAGAAAAGCCACTACAAAAACATTCTTTACCATAAGTCACACCTTTCTTGATGATAATCACTCATTCAAATAAAAATCAGTTCTCTACTCTATATTCTATTCATAAATGAAATTGGTTACAGGATGAAGCGCTAATCCAAAATACATTGCTTCATATAGCTATATAGATCACATAACAATAATGGCGAAGCTATATGCCCCGCCACTTATCTTACCTTATATATGTGGTTTTAAATTTATAGACCTGAAATGACATAAGTCGATCTACATACATCAGAGTTACATGAGACTTACATGCCCAGAATATCAGGCTTGCTTGTAATCGACACTTCACGAACGCTCACTTCTTGTGCCTGTGTCTTCGGGCCTTCCAATAACAATGGCTGACCCGCCGCAATAACAGCAATCTGTCCTTCACTACGATCCACCACAGTCGCAGAGCCACTATCCCCATGAATACTGTTTATATTACCGTCTGAACCAAATTTATAACCAACCATATCTATTATCTCTATTCCTGAGTTTGTTTTACAAAACCAGAATAGTGGAAAACATTTAACACGCGGTTAATAGCAAACAGATATTCAAGGCATAAAAATCTGTAAAATTAGCAAAAAATAATGTTGTCATAAAAACCTTTTATTAAATATTTTTGTATAGCGTGGTTACGTGATTAGGAAAAAGATCTCCGTAAAGATGATCTAAAACGGGACGCAGATATAGCAAATACAGCAGATATAAGCGTCGGTTAAACTCAAGTTTATACAATAAAGGGTTCTATATAATGTCTTCGAATGCCAGCTCAGATAACGCTCATGAAAATAACAACGCGACGGATGACAGATCATCTCAAGATTCTCACGACCTCGCCAGCGCACAAAGTTCGGCAGGTTCCTTCTTAGAGGGCATAACATCAGTATCAATGGAAGTCATTAATAGTCTGCAAGGGCAAATCGAAACATTACAAGCAAAAATCGATACCGGACAAGGTGATCTAACAACAGCACGTTTAGAACTTGCCTCGCTGGAAACGGATCTGGCTGGCTATCTAAACGATCTAGAGCCATCATCCGGAGAGCAAACAGCAACAGATAATATTCAAGAAGAAAAGCAGCAACAAGAGCCGGAAAGCAGTTTCCCGCTTGCTCTTGCCGATGATACCGAAGATAGCACAGAGTACAGCCAAGAACCCACTCTTGCTCAAGTCCAGCAACAAAACACCACAATTGGCCAGCCATTATCCGGAGGAGTTGTTGAATACAGTCTTGAAAGCGGTACGGATTACACAATCGAGTTTGACCCTTCACAGATTTCATCTGTGTCACAAGATGGCACAGTATTAATTCTAACGTTCAGCGATGGCGGCCAGATCGTATTCACGAATTTCGCCGATGCAATGGATGCCGGATTTGACGGCGAGTTTGTTGTTGATGGTAACGCCATTTCTATTGTTGAACTTGCCGATAGCCTTCGCATAGCCGAAGCCATTATTGAAGAGATGCAAGAGGATGGCGCGCAAACAGATTTGGCCGCACAGATTGCCGCTGTTGAGCCGGCCTCAGGCGATGCAACAGCAGCCCAGCTTGCCAATATCGCACCTG
>JAUILO010000005.1 GCA_030432775.1 Alphaproteobacteria bacterium | reverse complement strand
ATGAAAACAATGATCATGATCCTAATATTGTTTCAGCTCTTGCCGCTAAAGATAAATATGAAGACTATCAGGAAGAAATATTACCTATCCTAGCGTTGGAAGAAGGCCCTATTGAACGGGAAGGAGCAATTTGGAAGATGATTGCCCCGGTCGATGCCTTTGTTGCACTTGGAAATCAAATATCAGCCAACGATTATGATCGTTTGCAAAGGGTAAGCACTGAGGTTTTTAATGAAATTGATCCCAACATTGAAGAGCCAAGTGAGGATGAACCATTTAATGAATTTAGCAAAAAACCATACAAATACAGCTCTTGGTTAAGAGATGGACTTGCAACAACGCTTTTGCAAATTGCTGCTTTGCATGAAGAACTAGGCCTTCATATACCTAAATCTACACCTCAAAAATTTGTAAATGATTTAGTGAGCAATCTTCCTGGATTGAAAAATGATCCACGTGTGATCATGAGCCTTAAAAGTGAGTTACCGCTATTGATGGAAGCAGCTCCAGTCCCTTTTCTAGAAGCCCTTGAGCATATGCTTGAGGGCGATAAAAATGTCCTCAAAGAAATATTTGATGAAAAGGATAGCTTCTTATTTCCTACTAGCTCTCACCATAATCTTTTATGGGGACTTGAGGGATTGGCTTGGGATCCATCTTTACTCAAAAGAGTGAGCTTAATACTTGCTAAGCTGGCAAAAATTGATCCAGGTGGAAGAACGATAAATAGGCCTATTAATAGCTTAAGAGAGATTTTTCTTTTATGGCACCCCGGGACCAACGCCAATATGCAGCAAAGATTTCTTGCTCTTGATGGTCTCATAAATGAAGAAGCTGAGATAGCTTGGAATTTAATAGAATTAATTCTACCAGAATTTCATAGCACCTCCCATAATACTCACAAGCCTATGTATCGTGAAGCAGGAGCTAGTAATCGAGAGGTTTTAACATGGGGCGTTATTTGGAGGTCTCATTCTGAGCTTTTAAACCGAGCCACAAAACTTGCAGGTTCAAATCCCAATAGGTGGAAATTAATTTTAGAAACACTCTCCCAATTAAAACCGGATCTGAGATCTGTTGTGCTTGAAGAGTTTATGAAGGCTACTCAAGGCATGAGTGAACAACAAAGAATGCTCTGTTGGAATATACTTCGAGACTATATAAACAAAAACCGTTCTTTCCCTGACGCTGACTGGGTTCTTCCAAAGGAGGATCTGGATGGGTTAGATGCATTTCTACCTACATTGGAGCCTGCAGATTTTTTAAATAAATACAAATGGCTTTTTGATGATTACCATCCGGATTTACCTGATTCTAAGTATGATTTAGATCTTAGTGAAGCAAAGCTAAAAGAAACACGATTAAACGCAATTAGTTCAATTTATAATGCTCAAGGGATTGAGGGAGTTATAAATTTAGCAGAAGCTGTTACAGAACCTCAAATTGTGGCCTCAACTTTTTCAGATGCTGAATATAGCTTAGATACATACAAAGAAGCTATTCAGAAAGCACATGGTAAGAACGAAAAACTATCACATTTCTGTTTTGCTCTTTCTTCTTCTCTTCAATACAAATCCTCAGATTGGAAAGCATTGTTGTTAGATTTGATACATACAAACTCTTGGAGTGATGACCTGAAAGCTCAACTGATTTTAGCTTGGCCAGACACTAGAGAAACCTGGGATGTTGCAGCCTCCTTAGGTAAAGGGGTCGAGGAAGTCTACTGGAAGCAGAAAAGAGCATGGGGCGGGCGACATTTAAATTTAACTGAGATGGAACAATACGTAAGAAAACTATTAGATAATCAAAGGGCAATGGCTGCAATTGAGGTTATTAGTGACAATGCTAAAGATATTGAAGCGGAGCTAATATACGAAATTCTCGATAAGGCTATTCCAGAAATTAATGAGTTACAGGGATCAAACAATACAATGCTTGGTTATTACATTGAGAAAGTGTTTGAAGCCTTGTCTGCAAGGGACGATGTAAATGAAAACACGCTGGCTGCACACGAATATAGATATCTAAACGTCTTAGAAAGAAAAACTAACACTTTGGCCATACATAAACTCTTAGCCAAAGATCCCAAGTTTTACATTTCAGTGATTTGCGATGTTTTTAAGCCTAGAAATTCTGAAGGACTACCCGCAACAGATGAAAATAGGTTGAAAGCGCAGGCGGGTTATAGACTTTTAAATTCTTTCAAAAAAATACCGGGGCATTCAGGTACAGTTTTTGATATAGAGGCTTTGCGAGCTTGGTCACAAGAAGTTCTTAAACTAGCACGTAAAGAAGACAGATTAGAAATAACTCAGCAACAAATTGGAGCGTTATTTGCTCATGCTCCTAATGATCCGGAAGATAGTGCTTGGCCACACAAAAATATTAGAGAATTGATTGAGGAGCTAGGTTCAGAAGAGGTTGAAAAAGGTATTTCTATTGAAAGATTTAACATGAGAGGAGTGCATACCAGAAGTCTTTATGAAGGAGGTCAACAAGAGCGGGATCTAGCTGCACAGAACTATGAATGGGCAGATAAATGTAAAGACTGGCCACGAACACACAACCTCTTAACTGAAATCGCTAAAGAGTGGGAATATAATGCAGACTTTGAAGATAAACGTGCAAATTTAGATCGAATGAAAGGCGGTTTTTAAGATTCTAGCTTACTATATGCCAAAGGTGGTCTTTAAGAATTCAATCGTTGCAGGATCTCTAAGTTTGCAAACAATATTCTGATTTGCAAACGCACCCGGAAATTTTTTTGCTTCTATAAGTGAATATGTTTTTTGCCAATCAATTCCAACAACATATTCTGCTAATTCAACGTCATCAGAGTCATGTTTAATATTAGGTCCTTTAAGCTCCAGATCGAAAAGAGGCCGTTCTTCGACCTCAAAGTCTTTTGCTAAACATTTTGTTTGGGTAACAATCCCATATCCGACATATCCCATGCCTTTTTGATAAGCAAATAGCGGATCGCCTATGTTTAGTTGATCAAGCCGCTTTGAGTAAAAACTGCCACCTCCAGCGGCCAGAAAACCATACTTACGCATATCCTCCCAAGAGCGAGCAGCATCTTCGCCTACATTTGCATACCAATATCCAGACCAAGGAGCTTTCTTTTTGCTCTCAGAGCGCTCCACTACTTCTTGTTGATCCATGAGCCAGTCAGTAGCAAGTAAAATTTCTCCATTGTGCTCAAATACATTAAAAAATGCTGTGTTGATGCCAACTCCATGTGTTTCGGCTAGATATTCGACAATGCGTTTTGAAGAAGGGTCAAATTCACTAGCAACAATAATCATGCTGTGATTATCATTGAGGTTTTCGGGCAATGGTTTATCAAAGCGTTCAAGAAAAAGCTCACTTAGAGGTCTTCCTAGCTTTTCTATCGTGATATCATGGACTTGCTTAGTGGTAAGAGTTGAAACCCAACTTGCATAATCTAATATTTGGCCAACAATATCTCTGGATGTACGCTCTTTTTTAAGTTCTATAATGATTAAATCACCTTCGCTATCTATGGCAAGAATATCTATATACTTGTTAAAAGAAGTTATAACTTGCCGCCCGATCAACATTATATCTAGGCCAATAATCAGAGGATTTTCTACAATCCAGTCTTCAAGTTGTTTTTCACTAGGAAGTACAGACCTTTTGACGGGAGAGAGTTTATTATTCTGCGCTCGAAATAAAGAGGTCATTTTTTAATTAAAATTTCGTTGATATTAGGTTGACTTGTATAACCTACAACCTGTCGCCCAATACCCCAAATAAAAAAATTTTAACCGGTCATCAGGTACTTTTAAAAACGACATGGCGGTGCCGCCCCCAGGGGGTGGAGTGGCCTTTTTTGTTGATACCGGCATATGAATCGTATATTTTTCTTGTCTAAGAACTTCTAATAGGTTCTAATAACTTATCAGCGATGCGAATCCTGAATCGCATAGATCTGTAACAGGGGCTTTTTTACGGGGCCTCAGTTTTATTCAAATCGCTGAAAACAAAATCAACTCAAATAGTTATTGTTTCAATTCAAAGACCGTACGGATTTTACTCTTCACGAACATTCGCGAATGTTCGCAGATGATCACGTAACCGTTTATTTGCAACGGTTACGTATTTCATCTATAATCATCTCAATTCATACGCATTCATTTAGATCCTCAAAATTTGGGGGCATCGCTAGGGGCATTTTAAAAATATGGAATTGGAGATGCCCCATCAGGAGACAAAAATGGCGATAACAACCTCAAGCAGCTTAATACATTGGAACTATTTCTTAGCATTAGAAAATGATTTTTCTCTATTATCAAGGTACATAGAATTTTCGAAAAAAAACTTTAACACCTATTCAATAGAACTTGCGCACCTACTCCTTGCTTCATCATCAGAAGTAGATGTTGTCGTCAAAACCTTATGCAACAAAATAAACCCAAGTAGAACCCACAGAAACATAGTAGAGTATAGGGAAACCATAAGAACACACCTCCCAGAATTAATTAAAGAAAAATGTTTAGTCCCAAGATTTGGACTCGAGCTTAGTCCATGGTCTCCTTGGAAAGGGAAGAAAGACAGAAACCCTATTTGGTGGCGTTCGTACAACAATGTAAAACACGAAAGAGACCAATACTTTACGGAAGCCAATCTTAAACATACGCTAAATTCAATGGCAGCCTTAGCCATAGCCAACCTTTACCTTCAAAAAGAAAACACACACCTTACAGGACCTACTAGGCAATTTAAAATGAAAAATGTAACAAGGCTCATGAAACCAGATAGCGAACTCTTTAAATTTAAAGACGAGTATTACTACTCACAAGTTATCACTTAAAGAGGCAATTTAATGAAGCTTACAGAGCTCAAATGTAAGAATAAAAAGCCATTTGATAAACCACGTAAAGCTTCTGATGGACAAGGACTATATCTCGAAGTCATACTCAACGGTAGCAAGTATTAACGTTTAAAATACATCACTTGAGACGCAAAAACTATTCAACACCTTAAGACTGGTGACAAAAATGACAGATAAAAACAATAAATCTGCCCAAGCACCGCCACAGCAAAAAAACAGGAAAGAAAAACCGCAAATATCACGCCAGCGAAAATGGACAGCCAGAATAATCGCCTTATGTGTCGCTATCGTTTTTGCAGGAACAGTTTCATTAATCGTCGAAGCAAGGCATAACAGCTTTTACGGCGAACCACTTTTCGAAAAAATGGAACAAATCCTTCAGGTTAAAATATACGGCCTGCCCGATGATCCCGAAAAGCGCGCCCGCATTATAACCGGCATTCCAAATCTTCTTTTACTGCCGCCCGAAGCCGTACTTCCGCAAGCACCGGCAGAGCGTTTTAGAAAAATCGGCACACAATTCGGATTTTTAACCAGCGATGCAAAGCTGGGAACAAAATACGTCTGCCGCGCCAGCGACATTAAACGCATACCGCTGGTTGCCTTAAACATAGCCATTGGCCTTGAAAACCTTCCTGAAGACCTTCTGCGGAAAGTCAAAATGGAATATATCGTTTTTTGTGGTGATTTACAGGCAGCAGAAGGACGTGTTGGTGGCTTCCCCGCACCGCCCAACAACACAATGTTTTTAAACCTGACAGGCCGGACAAGCGACAGGGAAATCAAGGCGTTGTTCTTCCACGAATTTTACCACCTATTCGAAGATCGCTTCAAATTGATCAAAGATCCGGTCTGGCTTAAATATTTTGACGCCGGTTACAAAAATTCATATCAAGGTCTTATGCGACCGCACAACAATGAAATGGGTACAGGTGGTTTTGGCTTCATGAATAATTACAGCCGCAGCCACCCTTACGAAGACCGCGCCGAAATCTTTTCTGCCCTTATGGTTTCCAAACGTTATCTGGCTGCTTATATTCTGCACAATAAGGATGAAATGCTGGCGGCCAAAATAGAGTACGTCGCCGCCACCGCAAAAAAACATCTTGATATAGACTTTAGCCCGATCTGGGAATAACAGTTTTCTTGACGTGTTTTCCGATTATGTCTATTGTCCTAAGTTATAAAAATAAAAACATAATTATAACAGGGTATTTCAATGAGACCATTATACAACAGGCTGGCTATCGGCCTTCTTGCTCCTGTGATTCTATCACTAAGCGCATGCGACATGTTCAACGGCGAAGCAGGAGTACCGGTAACAAACTCACCAAATTCTTCGCTTACCGTACCGGCCGCATCAGCAGAGCCGACTGAAGCGTCCTATGAAATAACCCGGCAGACCAAAGCCGATCTTGAAGACGGTATTGAATTTTACAATAACGTTCTCACATTGATTGATGACGAGCATTTCAACGGCGGCGTTAGTGTCTCTCAGGAAGAAATAGCGCAAGGCGCGATGCAAGGTGTATTAACAAGCACATATTACGACCAGTTTTACAATCCGATGACAGAAGAGCTGGACAAAACAGTTGTCACCTTCTCTGATCCGGATGGAAAAGCAAAAGACCGCACCATCACCTCGTTAAAAATTGGCGACCAAACGATAAATACAGGTCCGGTAACATTACCACTTCATTCATATAAAGATCATGCAAATTATCTGGCCACGGCGATCGGAATAATTGCACAAGAAACAGACTTATCTGTTATGCGCCTATACGAATTCGCCCTGAACGGCGCTATCGAGGCATCACGTGATCCGCATACACATTACCAATGGAAAGAGGCAAGCGAACTTATGGATGCCGATGTCAAAGGCGAATTTGGCGGTATTGGTATCGAACTTCGGTTTGACAAAGGACACCTTCAAGTTCAAGGCGTTATGCCGGGCAATCCGGCCGAAACCGCAGGCATACAGGCCGGAGACGAAATCACCCATGTAAATGGTGAACTGGTTACAGGAACAGGCCTGAATAAAACAGTTGGCAAAATTCGCGGCAAGATCGGCGAAGATGTAAAACTGACACTCAAACGCGAAGGTCTTGAACACGCCTTTGATGTTTCGGTAACGCGCGGTGTCATAGAAATTGATGCGGTTGAAGGAAATCTGATCGGCGAAAATAACGATGTCCTGCAATTGAAAATCAAGGAATTCTCACAAAAAACAGTCAACGACCTTTATTCGACTTACCACGAAGCGCAAGACAAAGCGACAGCACAAGGAAACCCGATAACAAGCGTTTTACTTGATGTCCGCGGCAATCCGGGTGGCCTTCTTAGCACTGTAAAAGCATTATCGGATTTATTCCTTCAAGAAGATGGCGGTGAAAAAGATCCTATCGTCGCAACAGGGAAAACAGCCAAAGACCACCAAACATTTGTCGATGAAGTTATTCAATCACGTTTTGACATTACCGGCGTTAATATCGCGGTTCTACAAAATCAAGGATCAGCCTCGGCTTCGGAAATTCTAGCCGGAGCATTAAAAGATTCTGGCTATCCGGTCATTGGCACCGATTCCTTTGGTAAAGGCTCTGTGCAAACAATAGCGCCTTTAAATAAAGATGGAGAAAGACTAAAACGCGGTGATAGCGCCGACAAACATACAGGCACGCTCAAGCTAACAATTGCTGCGTTCTTCCCTGGCAAAACCGGCCTTAGCAACCAGCAAAGCGGCATCATACCCAATTATAAAATCCGTTATAATGACGTTCGTGATGAAAGTGCAAAGAATGCGCGCCGGGAAAAAGATCTAGGCCACTCCATTCTAAGTGATCAACACACCAGAGCCGGCAATACGCCAGAACATCTTGCCATCTTGAAGTCTGAATTATCAGGCCCACTTTCAAAACAGCAAATCAAGGACGCTGGTATTCCTGATTATCTATTGCTGGATATGAAAATAAGAGACCCTGAAAACGAAAGCGAATGGCTTGATGTCAAAATGCTCGATGCAGAAATGGCAACAGCACTAAGCGTGGTAACAGGCGTGGCTTCACCTTATATGGATATTATACCATATGATAAATCGCTAGACCTGCAGCTTGAAGAAGAACCGAAAAAGGCAATTCAAACCGCAGCAATCAAAGGGTCACAGAAGACAATGACGCCGTAATTTCAATACGTTACTAGAATTAAATTAATATATTGAAGAATCGTAAGAGAAAAACTGTAGAGTAATATTAAATTATTACAAGACTACTATTATCTCTTTATGGCTGCTAATCATTCCTCATATCAAAATTAATATTGAGGATGATACAATCATGGATATCCATACCATTTACGCCATCATTGGCTTTATGCTCGCAGCCTATGCAGTTATCGCTAATGACTCAGTACAAACACTGGGTACATTTATTGCCTCAAACATCAAAGTGTTTAAATGGTATTGGCTCTGGATCGCGGCAAGTGCTGTACTGATATTCACTATAACTTATGGCTGGTATATTAATAATGGTGATATCTCCTATGGCAGGCTGGCTAAGATACCGCCTGTTGAAATTCAGTGGTATCACGCCGCCGCCCCTGCCGTCCTTGTTTTATTAACCAGAATAGGCATACCCGTTTCAACAACCTTCCTTGTATTATCTGTTTTTGCATCCACCGTTGTACTCGAAAAGATGCTTGTAAAAAGTGTTGTCGGTTATGGCCTTGCGGCAACTGTTGCTTATGTCACATGGATGGTACTGGCCCATTTCATCAACGAAAAATTCAACCTTGTAAAAAGAGAACACCGAAAATACTGGCGGGTTCTACAATGGGCATCAACCGGATTTTTATGGTTCACCTGGCTTTCACATGACATGGCCAATATTGCGGTTTACCTGCCAAGAGATCTACCCGTAAGCCTTCTCGGTGCATCAATGGCTATACTTATTGCATGGCTGGGTTATATTTTCTGGTCACATGGCGGGAAAATCCAAAAAATCGTATTGGAAAAAACAGGGTCGCGCTTTATACGCTCGGCCACCATAATTGATCTTGTATATGCCATTCTGCTTTTATACTTCAAAGAGCTAAACAATATACCCATGTCCACGACTTGGGTGTTTGTGGGGCTGTTGACAGGGCGTGAACTTGCTATCGCAACCGTCAATCGTACCGAATATAATTTTGGCTATGTCTTTCCATTAATCGGTAAAGACTTCTTGAAAATGATGGTCGGTTTAAGCATCTCTGTCGCCTTGGTACTGAGCATTCATTACATCTTTGATCCATCCGTACAATAAGCTGCTGCGATGCAAATCATATCCCCTTGATTTGGTATGGACATTGAATATTCCATGCCCCAAACTGCTCTATACAAATAGTGCAGCAACTAGTGCCGCAACGGGCACATGCACATAATAAAAAACCATAAGAATAAACAAGGCTAACCAGCCAGAATGATCAGGGAGATCAGCCATGAAAACAATCATCGAACCATTCCGCATTAAAAGCGTTGAACCGATCAAGATGACAACGAAAGAAGAGCGACTGAAATATATTCAGGAGGCAAATTACAATCTATTTGCCCTGCGCGCTGAAAACGTTCTGATTGATTTGCTGACTGATTCCGGCACATCCAGCATGAGCGCGCAGCAATGGGCGGCAATGATGAACGGTGATGAATCCTACGCAGGCAGCACGTCATATTACCGTTTTGAACAAGCGGTGAGGAACCTAATGCCGTTTAAATATGTCATCCCCACCCACCAAGGTCGCGCTGCAGAAAAAATACTGTTTTCCATCGCATTGAAAAAAGGCGATTACGTTCCCAACAACACCCATTTTGATACAACCCGCGCCAATATCGAGGCACAGGGCGCAATTGCTGTCGATCTAGTAATTCCCGAAGGAAAACAACCAGAACTTGAACACCCTTTTAAAGGCAATATGGATATCGCAAAGCTTGATGCGTTCATTCAGGAAAAAGGCGCGACGAACATTCCACTTTGCATGATCACCATTACCAATAATTCAGGTGGCGGTCAGCCTGTATCATTGCAGAACATCAAAGACACCAAAGCGGTTTGTGATAAACATAGCATCCCCTTATTCATTGATGCCTGCCGTTTCGCAGAAAATGCATATTTCATCAAAACACGCGAAGACGCATATAAAGATATGAGCATTATCGATATCGTGCGCGAAATATTCACCCATGCCGATGGCTGCACCATGAGTGCAAAAAAAGACGGCCTGGCCAATATGGGGGGCTGGCTTGCCCTTAATCAGCCACAATGGGAAGAGCAATGCCGGAATCTATTAATCCTCACAGAAGGTTTCCCCACCTATGGCGGCCTTGCTGGACGTGATCTGGAGGCCATCGCCACAGGTCTTGAAGAAGTCGTCAGGGAAGATTATTTACAATACCGTATTGCTTCAACCCAATATATTGGCGAACGCCTGACCCGTGCCGGAATCCCGATTATGCGCCCGGTTGGCGGGCATGCGGTCTATCTTGATGCCCGGGGTTTCTTGCCACATATTCCGCCCGAGGACTACCCCGGACAAGCGCTGGCCGTTGCGCTTTATATTCATGGCGGTATTCGCGGCTGTGAAATTGGTACAGTGATGTTCGGTAAACAACCAGATGGTAGCGAGATAATGGCACCAATGGATCTTGTGCGTCTTGCTATTCCGCGGCGCGTTTATACGCAAAGCCATATGGATTACCTTCTCGAAGTCATCATGGAAGTATTCGAAAACAAGGACGCTATTCAAGGTATGGAAATCACATGGCAGCCCGATGCGCTACGTCACTTCACCGCAAAGTTTGATTACAAACAGACACAATCCCGCGCGGCATAAGGATAAAAGCCTTGTCGCCAACAGAGTAAGGTAAAATGTATTGGTAAGATTTATCGCGCGCCTCTTACATGCAAGGCTATCCGCATTACAGAACTCCATATTACAGAACTCTATCGGCGCAATTTGCGTTGCGGCTGTGTGACCGGAGCATCTGGACCGGTATAACTTGAGCTTTTTCCAAGCTTGGCGGCATGTTCGGCCACCCATTTCTGACCTGCTTCATAGCCCATTGCTTCCAATTCATCCAGCCATCGCGGGTCCGTATTCATACGGCTGCTATCATCCCACTCATCGGCGACATCCATACTAATAACATGCAAATTCACATCAGGACTATTCTCACGTATATGCTCGATATGAGAATGTATTTCCTCACCCAGAATTTCATGACCGGGTTTATCATGTTTTGCACGTAATGAATCTTGATGTTCGGCCTTGATACCGTCTTTTGGCTTCTTCTGAATCGTCACCACAAGCAAATCGGTAATATCTTCTTTCTCAAGATCCTCAATACGTGGGTTACGCCAATACGCGCCATCAAAATAATCAACACCGTCAATTGTCTTTGCACCAAGTTCTTCTACAGCACCAGAAGCAGATACAGTATCAGCATTCAGCTCTTCGCCTGTGAACACAGCCTCTGATCTCTCTCCTGTCTGCGGATCAACGCGGGTCGCATTAACGAATACCTTAACCGGCCCGTTCTGTAATGTCTTCCAGTCTTTAATATGCTTTTTCAGCGTATCGGTTAACGCATTCAGCACAAATCCCTTTGGTACTAAAGATGCCATGATCTGAAACGAAGTCGATAAATTCGGATATGATGATTTAGCAAATGAAAGCGGGTTGAAAACGCCCATTAGACGTTTGGCTGTTTGTCCATTGTTTCTGATATCATTCCAAAACTCATCCAAAACCTCAATCGCGCGCTTTGGCCCGCCACTATTCAAGCCATAACCCAAAAGTGCGCTATTCACTGCTCCCGCACTTGTGCCGGATAACGAGCTGAATTCAATATCATTTTCAAGAAGTGCTTTTAAGACGCCCTTGGTAAAAGAGCCATAAGAACCGCCGCCCTGAAGCGCAGCGCCTAAGCGATAGGATTTTTTGCCACCAAATATGTGAGATACCTTACTCTTGGCCAATACCATTCCTGTCTTTTATTCTTATTTTTTATTTATAAAAGACAATAGCACTGTGCATCATACCAAAGCTATACGCAGCGCAACATAAACAGCGTTTTTAACGCTGCTAAATACAATAAAAATTATAAGGTCTTATTTTAATTTGGTTTTTATCGCAGGAAAATCTTTCCAATATTCACCGCTTCCCTTGCGAATAACATTATCATCGTCTTCCAAAACAAAAGGCGATAATTGCGGCTTGTCACGAAGCTCTTCATATAAAGGAACAAAAGGGCGTTCAATACATTCTTCAAACAGCTTTTCAAAACTATCGACAACGAAATAACTGGCTTGTAAATCATCAATATAATAACCCGTGCGCAAAACGCGCTCTAAATCAAAACCAATATGATTGGATGACGGATTATCAATCGCGTATTTAGCTTCGCCATATGAAGACACTATACCAGCGCCGTAAATTTTGGGGCCATCCGCGCTGTTAATCAGGCCAAATTCTATTGTGTACCAATTCAGACGCGCTAGAAATTTAACCCCCTTATTCTCCATCGCATCATGACCCGCACGGCCATAGGCCAGCATATAATCAGCATAAGCGGGATGAGTCAAAAGCGGCACATGCCCGAACACATCGTGGAAAATATCCGGCTCTTCCAGATAATCAAGCTCCTCCGGTTTACGGATGAAATTACCGGCTGGAAATTGCTTATTGGCCAGCATCGAGAAAAATGGCCGTGAAGGAATAAGCCCCTGTACCGGAACGACCTCCCATCCTGTGGCAGCGCGCAGACTTTTATTCATCTTTTCAAAATCCGGAATAGTCTCACCGGTCAGCCCCAATACTCTCAGGCTCTCAAAATACTCATCACAAGCACGGCCTTTTAATGTGCTGACCTGACGTGAAAATAACTTATTCCAGGTGTCATGATCTTCCGGACTATATTGGTCCCAGTTCTGGTCAACGATACACTCATCAACTGTTTTCGCGTTTAATACAGCATGACCTGCGCTCATAGTTCATCTCTCCTGTACGAATTTATTCATTCTATTATTGTTATTCTGGCCATTCTTATTTTGCGATATCTCGCTATCAAAAGCCGTTTGATCCGGTCTTTTTAGTCTCCATTTCGCGATGATATTCATATGGCGTGATTGTTTGTTCAATGGAGCCAAATATTGTTTGCCCTTGTTCATCACACATATCGATTTTAATTGTATCGCCATATTTTAAAAATGGCGTGACGAACTCTCCGCTATCTATTTTTTCAATCATGCGAATTTCCGCCATACAGCTAGAACCACTATCCGGTACACGGTTTGAAACTGTTCCTGAACCAACAATAGTGCCAGCTCCAAGCGGTCTGGTTTTGGCGGCATGAGCGATCAGTTGCGGGAAATTAAACTGCACATCTTCGCCTGCATTCGGATGTCCGATCTCCACCCCGTTCAAAACACTCACCAAAGGCAAATTCATCACGCCATTATTCCAATAAGACCCCAGCCCCTCCGGCGTCACTGCCACCGGTGAAAACGCACTTGGCGGTTTGCTTTGCAAAAACCCAAACCCCTTGCCAAGCTCCGCCGGAATAAGACCGCGTAATGATACATCATTCATAATCATCACAAGCGCTATATAAGCACCCGCATCTTCTTCGTTCACCCCCATCGGTACATCAGTTGTAATAACGGCAACTTCGGCTTCAAAATCTATCCCGTAAGCTTCACTGCCAACCGGAACAGGATCTCGCGGACCTAAAATGGTATCAGATACACCTTGATACATTAACGGATCGTGCAAAAACTCTGGCGGCATCTCTGCGCCGCGCGCTTTACGCACAAGCTCGACATGATAAAGATAAGCGCTTCCATCAACAATTTGATATGCACGCGGCAAAGGAGAAGCACATTGCGCCGGATCAAACGGCAGCAATTCATCATAGCTGCCATCCTCAACCCTCGCAGATCGCTGCAATAATTGTGCCTCAACATGCCCCCAATCATCCAGCGCCGCCTGTAAGCTCGGCGCTATATCAGTTGCCAATGCATATTGTTGTAATTTGCTATCAACAATAATCAAATGGCCATCGCGGCCATGTTTTAATGAAGCGATCTTCAATTATCTTCTCCCTCAGCGTAGCTATTACTATTTATGATCCGGTATCTTCTAACACACCACGGCGTATCTGATCTTGCTCGATTGATTCAAATAAAGCCTGAAAATTTCCTTCACCAAAACCTTCATTACCTTTGCGTTGAATAAATTCAAAGAAAACGGGCCCCATGGCATCTTGCGTAAAGATCTGTAATAACGTGCCCTGCCCTTCGGTTGGCGCACCATCAACAAGCACCTGTAACTCACGCAGACGTTCTACATCTTCGCCATGCCCCGGCAACCTGGCATCCAGCCGCTCATAATATGTATCCGGTGTAGACTGGAACGGCACACCGTTCTCTTTCAATATCTCGACACTTGATAAGATATCATCCGAGCCCAGCGCAATATGCTGTATCCCTTCACCATTAAAGCGATCTAAAAACTCCTCGATCTGTGATTTATCATCGGAAGACTCATTGATCGGAATACGAATCTGGCCACACGGGCTGGTCATCGCACGGCTTTTAAGTCCTGTGATCTTGCCCTCGATATCAAAATATCTGATTTCGCGGAAATTGAAGATATCTTCATAAAATCCAGCCCATTTATCCATGTTCCCACGATTAACATTATGTGTCAGGTGATCAATATAGGTAAGACCAGCACCTTTTGGCCAATGGTCATCCTGAATATATTCAAAATCGACATCATATATAGAGCCGCGATCACCATACATATCGACAAAATATAAAAGTGATCCGCCAATACCCTCAATCGCCGGAATACGCAGCCCTGTGACCTCGCCATAATCTTTGGCCGGTGTCGCGCCGCTTGCAATCGCGTGATCATAGGCTTTTTGTGCGTTTTTCACGCGAAACGCCATCGCATTAGCACCCACCGCGTGACTTTGGGTAAATTCAGGTGCCTGACCATTTTCGCGATCATTCAAAATGAAGCTAATTTGCCCCTGACGATATAATGTCACATTACGGTATTTATGTTTGGCCACCGGTACAAAGCCAAGTTCGGTAAATACTGTATGTAAATGTGCGCTATCGCCTGTAAACTCGACAAATTCAAATCCATCTGTTCCAAGTGGGTTTTCAAAAAGATCAGCCATGTTTATTTCTCCTGTTCTTATATTTTTGCTCAACTGTGTTTTTATTTAAGTCCGTTTTGTTTGTTACTCTTATTTATTATTGTGGCCTGATTACAGCGGTGCTTACGACTTGAAGTTCTTCTTTAACCCCTGCCAATTCTTGTAATAATCCTTCTGCAATGCCTGGGTTTCCAGCGCCAGTTTCGTCGGGCGAATGTAATATCGGCTTTCAAACATAAAGGCCAAAGTCGCACTTAAATAAACCGGATCAGACGATGCTTCGGACCCTTTTTCAAAGGTCTTCACATCTGGCCCATGCGGCGCCATACAATTATGCAGGCTCGCCCCGCCCGGAACAAAACCGCCACCTTCTTTGCCATCATATACACCGTGAATTAAGCCCATATACTCGCTCATCACATTACGATGAAAATATGGTGGACGGAATGTATCTTCCCCCACAAGCCAGCGCGGAGGGAAAATAACGAAATCAATATTGGCTGTGCCCGTTGGGTAGCTGGGCGAGGTTAACACGGTAAAAATCGAAGGATCCGGGTGATCATAACTAACCGTGTTCATTGCATTAAACTTATCAAGGTCATATTTATAGGGCGCGTAATTTCCGTGCCATGCCACAACATCAAGCGGCGAATGATCCATCTTGCTATTCCATATCTTACCGCCCAATTTGGCCGTTAAGGTAATGTCTCCGGAAATTTCTTCATAGGCAGCAACAGGCGTTAAAAACTCGCGTTGGTTTGCCATGCCATTCGCGCCAATAGGCCCGCGATCAGGTAATGTGAACGGTAAACCGTAATTTTCACAAACATATCCGCGTGACGGCCCGTCCGGCAAATCGACAGCAAATTTAATGCCGCGCTGAATGACAGCAATTTCACCCGGCCTAATATCTATAACGCCCATCTCGGTTCGCAGAACCAGACTGCCAAGCTGTGGCACGAACAACATCTCGCCATCCGCATTATAAAAATATCGGTCTTTCATATTTTTATTGGCGGTATACACATGAATAGCGCAGCCGCTCCATGCAAAAGAATCACCATTGCCGCCAATTGTAACCAACCCGTCGATAAAATCCTTATCATCTTCGGGCATATCAAAAGGAGACCAGCGCAATTGATTTGGCGTTAACGCTTCATCAAACGGCGTACCACGCAAAGTCGCATGTTCGGCCTCTTCAAAGGGTTCATGTACAACAGAAGGCTGCATACGGTATAGCCATGTGCGCTTATTTTCCTTGATCGGCATTGTAAACGCCGTGCCGGAAAGCTGTTCGGCGTATAAATTATATTTTACCTTCTGCGGCGAATTCTGCCCAAGGGGAAGTGCGCCCGGCAAAGCTTCGGTTGCGAACTCATTGCCAAAACCACTTTGGTATTTTGCTGAATGGTCTGCCATTACGCCTCCTGTTCAAGGTTTAATGCCTGTTATCAAATGTCCTGTTTCATTCCGGACTAAGAATCACTTTTTTATTATTTTGCGCTCATTATACATTTTTACGCCTGAGTTTCATCATCAACTCATGCTGCGCTGCGCACTAGATCTTGCGCGATACTTTGCGCCAGAATCTCGAAATAACTTTCAACCTTGATATTAATATGGCTGGTAACAATGTTATTTTGCGCGTAAGGCGCATCGGCGCGCGCATATAAAACATGGGTCAGGCCATCATTGGCAAAATCTTGTGTAATTTCGTACATAAGCGATTCAATCTCGTGACTATCACCGCTTTGTTTAAAGTTTTCCTCCGCACTCAAAAGCTTTTGCGCAAATTTATCTGTCGGACGCACGGCCTTATCACCGAATATCTCATCAATACGCGCATGCGCAGGGCGCATATGAATAACGCCAAGCTTCTCAATTCCGGCATAATGCCGCGCCAGACTATCCGCTAGAGACACAATTGATTTACCCAGCGCTCTCTCTACGCCAGCCTGAAAGCCCACCATAGACAGACAAGGCATGCAATATAGGTCCACATCCGTCCCCAGCGCGCGCGCATCGCCTGCAACAGCCTTATATAATTCTTCTTGTAAAACAGGGTCTTTCAATGCGTCCCCGCGCAGCGGTCTTCCCGGCACAGTTTCGGCCTGCGCATTAGGATATGCGCCAGCGCTCCGCAAATCGATACCAAGACCATACTGAGCACCATAATAAGACAGCCAATATGAAAACATATCATAACTACCTTGATTCAGTGCGCCAAAGGCCACAATCACAAATGGCTTTATATCGCTCATTCAATTCCCCGTACTCGTTTCATATAGACAAGACAAGTCAATTCACTCTATCTCTATATAACGTACATATATTGTATCATAACAGAGCCGCTTTTTAAGTCGCTATCCATCTTGCACCGCATATAACCATTTCACTTAAATGGTTTTCCCTAATAAACTTGACTTTAAAATTTAACACTTATAGGTTTGGACATAATAATAACAAAATAATTATACATATGACCTTCGGGAGGTATCCGTTATGTCTGAAGACAAAGCTGCGAATGCGGCCACAGAATTTAATCTTGCGCAAAATCCATTGGTGAACCCACCAGCGCTGCCAAACGGCGCGCCGGCACTGCAACAAATCAAAGATGAACATCTTGAGCCTGCTTTTGATTGGGCGCTGGAACAATCAAAAAAGAACATTGATGCGATTACAAGCAATCCGGATGCTCCTACATTTGAAAACACAATCGAAGCTTTGGAATTTGCAAGCCAAGACCTTAGACGTATGGAACTGGTTTTTGAGAATTTGATGCTTATGTATAGCAACGACGAAAAAAGCCGTATCGAAGAAGAAGTCGTCTCCGAAAAAGTCATACCGCATAAAAATAATATCTTTTTCAATCAGGATTTATTCAGTCGCGTGAAAGAAGTTTACGAACATGCAGATCGCTCACGCCTGAGCGTTGAACAAAAAACGCTTCTTGAGGAAACTTACACAGATTTCGCTGCCAAAGGCGCAGACCTAGAACCGGAACTACAAGAAGAATTCTCCGAGCTAAGCCAGCGTCTTGCCGTTCTTACAAGTCAGTACCGCAAGAACGTACAAAAAGATCAGGATTCATATGAACTTCTTATTGATGATATCAACGAACTTAAAGGTGTACCGCCTATCGTGATCTCCTCTTTGGCACAAGCAGCAAAAAAAGCCGGACATGAAGGCAAATGGATGGTCAAACTAAACCCGACATGTTTTCAGGTCATACGCTATGCTGATAACCGCGATTTAAGAGAAACTATTCACAAAGCGTTTGCCGCTATTGGTAACAATCCACCAAATGATAACAAACCATTGATCAAAGAAATTCTTGAGATCCGTGAACAAAAAGCGCAGTTACTGGGATATCAACATCATGGCGATTTTGTTACATCACGCCGCATGGCAGGTTCCGCAGACACTGTTCTGGATTTCCTTGAGAAAAACAGAGCGGTTTATCATGCCGCCGCACAAGAAGAATTTGACGAACTCGAAGATTACGCACTGGCGACAGGCGAGATTTCACAGCTCGAAGCATGGGACTGGAGCTATTACTCGGCCAAGCTTGAGCAAGAGCAATTTGACCTTGATCCGCAAGAGCTACAACAATATTTCGAGCTGGGCAAAGTCGTTGATGGCCTATTCAAACACGCAGAGAAACTATTTAATCTGTCTTTCGTTGAAGCCAATGACAAATATGAACGCAGCAGCGATGATATGAATGCCTATGAAGTCTTTGATAATGATAAAGGCGAGCTTATCGGCGTATTTTATACTGATTACTACCAGCGCGAAGGCAAGAAAGCAGGCGCATGGGCCAGCACTTTCCGTGACCGGGGCGATTACGAAGGCGTAAACCAGGTGCCGATTGTAACAAATTGTTGTAATTATCCAGAGCCAACGGATGACTTCCCGACGCTTTTGACATTTGATCAGGTGACAACAGCGTTCCACGAATTTGGCCATGCCCTGCATGCCCTGCTTGGTCAAGGTCGCTTCCCGCGCCTAAACGGTTTCAATGTGAAATGGGACTTTGTTGAATTCCCTTCACAAATTCAAGAACAATGGGCTGCCGAACAAGAAGTACTGAAAAGCTTTGCCGTACATCACGAAACCGGCGAGCCGATCTCTGAAGAGCTTATTGAAAAGAACAAAGCCGCCAGCCAGTTCCATGGCGGAACAGCAGGGCTGGGACAAACCCGTTATGCACTTCTTGATATGATCATGCACACAACACCAAGCGCAGATATCGGTGATATTGTCGACTTTGAAAATCAAGTCAATAAATCAACATCTTTCTTCGGTCCTGCTCAGGATGCAAAAACCGCAGCCTTCAACCATATTTTCGGCAGTGCCGATGATGGCTATGATGCAGGTTACTATAGCTATAAATGGGCTGAGGTCATCGATGCTGACGGATTTACAGCATTCCAGAAAAATGGTTTATATGACGAAGCAACGGCAGATGCATTAAAAGTGATGTATTCAAGTGGCAGCACCGTACCACCGGATGAATTATTCCATAAATTTATGGGACGTGATCCGGATCCAAGCGCGTTATTCGAGCGCGAGGGCGTTGCTCACCATGTCAATCACAGCACGGCACCGGACGCACCGCAACACAAACCCAAATAGGCGATTCTATCACCCCCATATAACGGGCACGATAAAACCCGCGTGATTAAATATAATTTGATAGTCTATGTTTGAGTATATTCTTCTATTTATCGGGTCACTTATCGCCAATACGCTATCCGCCTTTGCCGGTGGTGGCGCGGGGCTGGTGCAACTTCCCCTTATAATCCTGATGGGTCTGCCTTTCGCAGAGGCGCTGGCCACACATAAAACAGCCACTGTGGCCCTAGGGCTCGGTTCAATTGTCCGCAATATTTCCAACCGGGATATGAGCTGGAAATTTGCTGCTTATGCCATGCTATGCGGCGTAACCGGAACTATCGTCGGGGCATTTATCATTCTACATGTTCCGGAAAAAGCAGCACAGCTAACCCTTGGGATACTCACCACAGCCCTTGGTACTTATTCATTTTTCAAAAAGGATATCGGACAAATATCTCGCCCGCGAAACAGAAACCTGCTTGGCTATGCGGTTGGCGGCATTGTGCTATTTACGCTCGGCATTTTTAACGGCTCACTATCATCAGGCAGCGGTTTATTCGTTACCATATGGTTTATTGTCTGGTTCGGCATGGACTACAAAATGGCCGTTGTTTACACCATGACGCTTGTTGGATTTTTCTGGAACCTGACCGGAGCAGTATCGCTATATATGTTCGGAGAAGATGTAAAGCTAGACTGGCTTCCTGTCCTCTGGGTGGCGTCATTTACCGGCGGCTGGCTCGGCGCGCATCTTGGTCATCTCAAAGGAAATCAATGGATCAAACGCGGATTTGTTTTCGTCACATTGGTATCTGGTTTAACGTTAATATTGAAATAATTTTTATGCAGCATATAAAACTATGCGAAAACTATATTTTTCGTGGCAGCAGTTTTTTCTGCACAAAAACCGCACCTGTTTCTGCACCCTTTGCGGCATAATTCTCAAAGTCATTTTGCTCTCGTATACGATCTATGCCCGCGGCAGTGTCATAGAAAATAACGTTTAAATTTTCGGCCGAGTTTTCCGGCATTTCGACCAGTTCCAGAACCTGTGCAGTATCCTGTATTAATAACGCATCATCATGTTTATGCAACTCTTGCACATGCCCGCCATTCAGCGCCATTGCCGCTGCCGTATAAGCAACATACAAACCGCCAGCGGCAAGACCTTGCCATCGCTGCACCGTTCCCTTGCCCATTAGCAACGCCGCCGTAAGTAAACCAGCAGAACCGAAAAAAGTTACAGTATTCAATATACCAAGATCAGATGACAGGCTGAGGCTTTCCGGCACAGCATGTCCGGTCAGGCTTAAAACACCGCCAGCAATAAGAGTATTAAAAATATTACAGCCAAGAATATTTCCGACAGCCAGTTCAGAGTGATTGTTACGCGCAGCTTTAATATTAATCAAAAGTTCTGGAATCGACGTTCCAATTGCAACGGCAAGCGTACCGATAATAGCCTCGCTCACACCAAACTCTATCGCTGCCGCTGTACCGCCTGACACCAACAAATCAGCCGCAGCCATAAGCCCGCCAAATCCTGCCAGCCCCCAGCCAAGTTTGAACCACGCAGGCGTATCGCTTAAACCGCCCTCATGCCCGTGGTTGTGGTTGTGGTTGTGGTCGTGGTCGTGGTCGTGGTCGTGGTCGTGGTCGTGGTCGTGGTCGTGGTCGTGGTCGTGGTCGTGGTCGTGATGATCACCATGGCCGTGATGCCCATGTCCATGAAAAACACAAGTGTCCGGCTCTTTTAACTCCCCATCTTCTGTTTTGTTATCGCTACTAAACAAACGGCGGGTCAAATAATAACCGCCTGCACCCAACATGGCGACACCCAGAACAGGCGACAAACTCCCCATTAAAAGCTGGCTGCCAAATAATGCTGTGGCACCGGCCATCACGGCAGTATTAAACTTCCAGCTTAACCCGGCGCCCGATGATTTAATTCCCGCCACAGCCGCCGTAGCACCCAATATAAGAAGTGTGTGCGCTATATTAGAACCAACGATATTTCCAATACCTATTTCTGTTGCCCCGCGCATCATCGCACCAATAGAAACCATAATTTCCGGCACGGTATTCAACGCGCCAATCGCAAGCCCAAGTGTTAGCGGCGATAATTTAAGCTTTTTACCAATGGCCAGCGAACCATCCAGCGTCATATCTGTTGTTTTCTTCAACATATAAATCGAACCGACTATCAATGCGCCTGCGCCTATGGCTGTTGTTAATAGCGGCGTTGATAAAGCAGTGGTGCTTAGCAATAACGCACCAAGCAGCGCACCCGTCTCACCTTTATGGGATTTAATATACCGTGCAGCTTTCCTGAAGCCCTGCATTAATGATGGTTTGGCGCGTAGCACGTCATGCCCCGGATGACCTTGGTCGCTGTGCTCGTGCCCATGATCATGCCCATGATCATGCCCATAATCATGGCTGTGATGATGTTCGTGTGTCTCATCCCCATTTTCACCTTCGTGATGATGATGGTCATGTCCATGACTATGATGATCGTTCTTGTGATCGCTCATCTAATAAGCCCCTGCTCAACTTTTATTCACTATTCTTATAATGATTATCGCGCAGAGTATCAGGATTATGGCAAACTATCAAACATAGAAAATAGTTTTTATGGTCTTTGGTTGAGTTGCGTCCGTTAAGCGGGTTTGCCCCGCTTAAATAAACTTAATATTGCCCATTCAGGATGACAGTCCTAATACCGAATAGGCTGGCACACGGCTTCACTTGCCCTCATGGTCTCTTGATTCCCATGCAACCGGGCTATCGTTGTTTGCACCACGCCGACATAGCCATCCGGGTCACGCCCCAATGCCACAGCCGCACGTTTAACCGTATTCAGATCATAATTGGCTTTGCTCATATCATAATCGCCCACATAGCCGACAATAATGGCGCCATTACCAATCTTGACGAAATCAAGTCTTGTATCATCAAGGAACTGATAGCCGGATTGATCCAGCAGATCCAGATTCTCGATAGAAGCCTGACCGATATACAGATTGCCTTTATTATCGACAAAACCGGTTACACCGCCTTCAATAGCAAAACAGCCCGCAAGCCTGACACGGTGCGCGGTCGCGGCATCATAACCATCGATAACCGGAACATGATGTACACGGCCAATATGGTCAACATGCGCCAGACCATCAGCCTTTATAAAATTACCACGACTTAACAGTTCGTCCGTCGTCACCTCAATCGGCTTTTCAGCGAAACTTTTAGCACAATCATCCAAAAACATCTGTTTAGTCTGAATACGCATATTGAGGGACTGGCGTTTCATGATCAAGTTCCAGCGATCTTTGACGTCATAATCCAGAATAATGCCGCCCTGATCAAATAACACAGGGCCAGCGCCTGGGGGCCAGCCACCATTTTCAGGACTGCCATAACCGGATAACTGCTTATACCCCGCATTTTTCAACGCATCGATATCAACATAACCGGCGTTTAATTTGCCACCTGCCTCAACCCAATACGCAATACCGTTACTGAACATAAAATGCCCGATAAGCGGCGCACGCTCATCATAAAATGCATCCGGATTTTCAGAAATACTCATAAACACATGGGAATAACGATCATTGCTATTCACCTTGTATGGAACACCATCCAGACAGATAAATGTATCCGTCTGCACAATGCCCAAATGGCCACCTGCTTTTTCTAACTCGCGCAGTACCATGCGAGTTTTGCTATGGAATACTGTTTTTACAGTCATTACACCCTCCATTTTTTTTCACGCAATAACCCGACTATAGGAAATCAGGAGTTAAAATTATGTTAAACTAAAGTTTAAATCGTATATCGCTCTGTATATATTACGAAAATTGGCTCCCACCACCGTGATTTAACATATAATAAACTTCTACTATCAACATAAAAGCGAATATTTGCGACGGAAATTATTTGCGCTAAGGCGTACTTTTGTAATAATATGTCCACAACAATGCTATTAACATAATAAAAAGATAAAAATAGCGAGGTTGAGGTATAATTAATATAACACGTAACAATAATCAGAAATGCATCAATGCATTCGACTGGAGATAGGCAATATAAAACAGGCATATAACGGTATTCATCTAACGGTATTCATCCGCTGACAGCCTTTTTATACACCAATCTGTGTAACATACCCCATTCCTCATCTCGCTATAGCTAGAACAGGATTTGGGTATCACCTATGGGAATAAACGACTCTGCGAACGACAATCTTACAGACGACACAACAGGCCAGCCATCCCTCAGGCAAAGCTGGGAAAATGAAATGACCCATCGTATTGAAGTTTGCCCCCGCGAACAGGCACACGAACAAAGACCCACAAAAGTCATCTATCAGGTCTACCCGTCTAGTTTTGCCGATAATAATGGTGACGGGATCGGCGACATAAAAGGTATAGCCAGCAAGCTGGATTACATCAAAAGCCTGAATGTCGATGCACAATGGACATCGCCCTTTTATCCATCGGCCCCAGGTCCCGAAGGCGATGGCGGCTATGCGGTTGATAATTACAAAGATATTGACCCCAAATTCGGCACGCTTGAAGATTTCAAAGAGCTGCTCAAACAATCCCATGACAAGGAGTTGCTGCAATATATTGATTTCGTCATGTGCCATTCCTCTTCACGGCACGAATGGTTTGTGGAAAGCAAATCCGGCAAGGATAACCCGAAATCAGACTGGTTTGTCTGGCATGATGGCGGAGTAGATGAAAATGGAAATCATATTCCACCGAATAACTGGAAGTCCGTATTTGGCGGTGATGCGTGGGCGTTTGATGATACGCGCGAGCAATGGTATCTACACCATTTCCTTGCAAGTCAGCCATCTTTAAACCTGAACAATCCGAAAGTTATCGATGCACTGATCGACGAGATGCGCCACTGGACAGAGCTTTTGGCAGATCCACAGCACACAGGAAATAGCGCAGATGGTGTAGACGGTTTCCGGCTGGATGCGCTCCCATTCGCAAATCATGATTCCGAATTTCGTAATAACCCATGGATTGCCGGTGAATGGCCCTTTGTGGCTGAAGAATGGTGGAACCAGCGTTTTGAATACAGCATGTGTCAGGACGAAACAATAGAAGTCGTCGCAAAATTGCGGGCATTTCTGGATAGTTATGATCGCCACCGCGAAGCACTGGGCGAGGTTATCGCTGGCCCCGAAGGCGGTCGTGATTCAATTCCCGTTGCCTCCAGCTATGTCGAGAATGATACCGGCCTGAATTATTGCTACACCAATGCGTTAATGGGCTCGGAAGGTTACCCGAATGCAAATGATATGCGCGGCACAATCTCATATATCGAGGAAAACTTCCCCGATGGCGGCAATTGCAATACCGTGAGCAACCATGATTTCAAACGTGCATGGACAAGATGGGTCGAAACTTTGCAAGACAATGTTCAGGACAAAGCATACAGACAGCTTTTGACGCTATATGCCACAATTCCTGGCAGTCTATGCATCTATCAAGGCGATGAACTTGGTCTGCCGCAAGCCAAATTATATGAAGATATTCCCGAGGACAGCTTCAAAGACCCTGTGTTTTTCTCGCAAGGGGCCGAAGCCTCCCGCGATGGCTGCCGTACGCCAATGCCATGGAAACATGATGAAAAGAACGCAGGCTTTACAACATCTGATGACCCGTACCTCCCCATACCGGATTCGCATTATGACCTAGCTGTTGATATTCAGGACAGCGATCCCCATTCAACCCTGAACTTCACAAGACAGATGCTGGAATGGCGTGCCAGCCAACCGGCGCTTATTCAGGGGCACACAATTGTTGTAGAAAATAATTCTAATGTTCTGGCCTTTATCCGCCGTTCCAAAGAACAAACATTGTTATGCCTTTATAACCTGAGCGACCAAGACCAAAGCTTCACCCCGTCCAAATATCTGGGCGATACGTTACTTGCCGAGATCGGTGTTGCAAAAGACGAAATCATTCCTATTCAGGCATATGGCATGGCAATGAAAGGCCAAACGCCAAGCAAGGAGCTGTCGTTCCTGTTACCGCCGGATAATGAAACACGTAAAGCCAGCAATCAACCAAAAGCAGCCTAGACATTAAAATCATTTATAAATTGATTGTTCGCGAGCCTGACCTTATCCTAAACAAGTCGGCTTAAGCCTTTTCATGCCCTGCAGGGCAAAATTCGGGGACATATCATGAAAATTACATTTTTTGGCTATGACTTTTCTGCCGGAATTTTACGCAGAATGATCGCCGACGGGCATGAAATCATTCAAATATTCAGCTTTGAAACAGATAATATTTTCTCTTTTAATCAGGAGATCGAGAATATAGCAGCGCAGCTAAACGTCCCCTATAGCCTTGCGCCCGTTACCCCCGAACAAATCGAGCAAGCTATAACCGGCGGCACTGAATGTTTTGTAGCCGCGGGGTACCCATATAAAATACCGCCAATTGATACCAAACGTGCCTATGCCATAAACCTGCATCCGACATTATTACCCCATGGGCGCGGCATTATGCCTATGCCAAGCCTATTCCTGAAATACCCGCAGCATAGCGGCATAACCATCCATAAATTATCCGAAGGTTTTGATGAAGGTGACATCCTTCAACAAATGGCTGTGCCCATCACCGATCATGATGATATCGAAATTCTCTCAGCACGCGTTGCGATGAAATCCCCCGATATGATCGCCGGCGTTCTCGCCAATCTGGAAAACTACTGGGCAAATGCAAAACCACAACCCAAAGATCAAGGCGGCTGGTGGAAAGCACCAACAGAAGAAGAACGCACCCTGAACTGGAACAGCACAACAAAGCAAATCACAACCATGATACGTGCCTTTGGGCGCTATGGCATGCTGGCAAATATTGACGGGCAAAAATGGGCTGTTTTTGAATCCAAAGCATGGACAGAAGACCATAACCACCCCGCCGGAACAGTCATTTGCCGCCTAAGCCGCGAATATGTTATCGCATTGCTTGACGGTTACATTATTTTAAAACAGTTCCAACCCATACAGCCGCCCGAAGCATCATAAATCAGATCAGCTAAAAAACTTGATCTTCTGCGCAGTATCTTCTATATCATGTGGCGGGAGGCTGGCGCGGGCGACAACTTCGCCAACTCGGTCAGGTCCGAGAGGAAGCAGCCGCAACGAAATTCGTCGGGTCGTGTCCAGTCTCCTACTCTTTACAATACTGCCAACAAAAAACCGTGATGCGATACTGCCCACACGATACTGCCCACGCGCAATACGACCTGCAAAGCGCCCCTGCAATGCGCTGCCTAATATGAACCCGTGCTATGCATAGCTGCAAATCACCACTCACTATACGCCACATCCATTACATTCCGCGCCCCAGCAAAAAAATATCAAAATCGGCAAATTTACCCTTGCGCTGCACCGCAAAATAAACATACTGCAGCCAAGTGAGTAACACATGATAATGCTAAGGTGTGTTTTATGGGCAAGAACAAAGATACCGTCACTCTGCCACGCGACTTCAAAGCGCTGTTCCTTTCTGACAGCCATTTGCTTAACCCTCGGAACGGAGCAGCAGCAAAGCAGCTACAGATTCTACAACAATCACAATCTGATGAACTATTCCTGATCGGTGACATCATCGATTTTGAACGTATCTTCGAAATACTGGCCAAAAATCCAGATATAACTCCGGCTGATTTCCCAGCAACTATTCACGAGCTATTTAAGATTCTGGAAGATGATTCAAAAGGTTTTCCTGATCTTGAAATTCACTTGCGTTATTTTGATGTAATTTTTGCCAAAATCGCAGAAGGCACCAAAGTCACATATATTCCAGGCAACCATGATGAAAATCTGGATGCATTTGAAGGACTTGTAAAACACGGCATCTATTTTGCCAAAAGCCATATTTACCAATCCGAAGATGAAAAACGCTACCTCGTTGAACATGGCCACAGATTTGATCCCGGCTTTTTACAACGCAACACAGCATGGTACAGAATTGGCAGCGATATTCTTGACCACACCATGATGGCCGATAACTGGATTGGCGAACAAATCCCTGCGCTTAAAGGTGCTTTTTTCATTGCCAATACCACTAAAGCCATTGGCAAGGCCTATATCCATTCTTACCAGACCAACGCCATTATGCGGGCCATGGAAGAGCAGGTCGATGGCGTTATCAGTGGCCATATCCATAAGCTGGCTGACAAAGAAATTGGCCTGCGCGATATATTCAAAAAGGCCGCCGCCAAGTCCATGGGGATCAAGAAAAACGACACGATCGAATACAAAAACACAGGCGATGGCCTGACGCATGGCACTGCTATTGGTTATGTGGAAGGCAACGAGTGGATGAAGATCAAACCGAAAAATCTCGATAAATCTCAAAGACCTACAATCGAGACCGACAATCCACATGCTCAGTACCGCGCCACCACACTCGAATTTTTACAAGAAAGCTGGGAGGCCAATCTGACACTAACGCGCATGAAACACGATGCAAGACAAGCCACCGCAATGAGGACAGCATTGACCATGCCCGCTATTGGCGCTTGGGGAAAACCTGCATAATTATAGCGCCCTGTGCTACAATCATGCCACAGCCATGCTATGAACATATCCAGTTCACAAAACAAATCAAACAAACCGAAGATGGGTATAACGCGCACATTCCGGACAGAATAATTGCGCTGAGTTCCGAATCTGATTACAAATGTAAATATTATGTCTGATACTAAACAAAAGGCTTACCGCGTACTCGCCCGTAAATACAGGCCACTGAATTTTGACCAACTCATTGGTCAGGAAGCCTTGGTTCGTACGCT
>JAUILO010000160.1 GCA_030432775.1 Alphaproteobacteria bacterium | reverse complement strand
ATTCCTAATTACGGACGGCCGATGGCCGAATCTGCACGCATTGTCTTTGAAGAAGGCAAAATTAACCGTCGTGCGTATCTTCGTTTGGCTGCCAGTACCAGTAGTGGCGATTAATTTCAAAACTGCCGTTTTGTCGACTCGTTCATTTTTTGCATCCCTGGATGCTTTCATTGGTTATACAAGCCATACTTCTGGCAGCATGATTTTATGTGTCCTGGGCTGAGTAAGGATCTGGCGGCACTGGTCATGTTCAGGAATTTCTATTATAATCTATAATAGTTTGTTAAATGTTCCCTGTTAATATTAACTTCTGGGAATAGCGTAATTTTAAAAGAAGGTTTGGCGAATCATGTCAACAGCAGCTTCCGAAGATACCGAAGTCGAACGGCAGAATTGGCATTGGCGTAATACCATGCGTCCGGCGCGATTTTTCAATCTTGATGCGCGTGCGGCGTTGCCGTTCTGTATTTTGCTCTTTTATTTCCGTCTGCATTCCCTGATCTTGACAATTATCATCACAATGGTTTTTTATGCCTTTGAAAAAAAAGGTCTTGTGTTCCCTTCTGCACTACGGGCTATACGTGTGTGGCTCATAGGTAAAAAACGTTATGGCTGGTTTGCTTATAAGCGACGCAAGCTCAAGGATTTTGGATGAATCCCACATGTTTTCGTGTTTATGATGCCGATTTGATAAAGATCGCCACGCATTTTCCATGTTTTTCTTATTGTATTTTATAAAATCAAATAGCACTTGATGATAAATCGTGTTATTCACCCAGATAGTCTTGTTATTTTTGATGAAGGGTTTTACTCTTATGCTCTTGGCAATGCGAAGAGATGGGGAGACAGTAATCCTATTGAACCAATAGTTCCGATGGATTTGTTTTTAGCGATGAATAATTATTTAAAATTATTGTTTGTATGTGGTTTTGTTGTAATTGGCACAGCGCCGGTTAAAGCAGGCTTTGAATGGGTGCCGCCAACTAATATGCCCCCGGCTCAGCAAATGCCGATGTATAATCCCTCACACCCAATGGCACCTGCTGATAAGCCACATGATTTTTTTTCCGGTGATCAGGCTCAGTCTTCTCAAGAGAAATTGATTCCACCGCGTCCGCCAATTGCCGGTCCTGATATGCCAAGCGTTCCATCAACAGCCGTTGATAGTGAAGCGATTTATGACGAGTTAGTTGGTTTTGGTACTGATATTCCTTTGGCTCTGGCGATGCGCAAAATCATTCCAGATGAATATTCATACGCTTTTGATCTGGATGTTGATCTTTCAACACCGATTTCATGGTCAGGTGGTAAGCCTTGGAATAAATCACTAGAAGATGCCATTATGCCTTACGGACTTGAAGCCTTCATCAACGAACATGCGGTACGTATTTCACGTTCGACATCTTTGGCCAAAAACGTAGAAATGTCACAAGCGCAGCATCAAAATGCAGCTGGTATCAAACAGATGATTTTGACACCGAAGAAAAACGAACAGGCACCAGAGCCGGTTCATGCGCAAATGCAACCACCACCGAAAATGGATGCGACAGACCATGTTGTTCGGGGTTCTGAATCTAATATTACGCCAATTCCGCTTATGGGTGAAGAGTCAGTGCCAACACCTATGGCGCATCAACCTATGCAACCACCTCCGGTTATGCCGCAAAGTGATGTGGCTTATGCAGAAGAAAATTCTGATATGTCGAATATGCCACAGAATTTGTCTGCGCCGCGCCCGCCTGTAGCAATGATGGAACATGCAGTGCCAATGCAGCCGACACGTGTTTCTGTACCCCCAGCACAGCCAAAACAACCAGTACATATTGACATTAATACTGTGCAGCTATGGTCAGCAGACCAAGGCGCAGATGTACGGTCACTTTTAACAATGTGGTCAGAAAAAGCAGGCGTTAAATTATATTGGGGCGCCAGAAGCGATTACCGTTTGAAAATGCCGGTAGAAGTTCACGGAACATACACACAGGCCATTCAAGCGGTACTGGAAACATATGGCGAACAAGTGCCACGCCCTTGGGGTCGTTTACATCCGAACCTAAGTGACGGCAATACAATTCTGATTGTTCGTAACTATCCGGATTATTAAGTTTCTTCGTGAAAATTGGAATTTAAAAAAGGAGCCGTGAATGGCTCCTTTTTTGTTCTTATGTGTGTATTCAGGATTAGGTTTTATAGGTAATTCACGAGACTGAGATCTCTGATCGCAGCCGTTACGCTGTATGACGCTTCAAGCTGTATTTGTAGCGAGCTGATCTGCACTGCAATTTCGTTCAGGTCAATATCCTCAACATCACTGATCTGGTCAGCCAGAATGCCCTTTTCTACTACATGGGATTCGCGAATTGATTGTATTTGCGCTTGTGCTGCGCTTAATTTGAATTGTGAATCGTCGATATCATCAAGGGCGCTATTCAGGAAATTCGTTACAGTATCGAAAATCTGATAGAAATTTGCGTTCTGTTCTTCGACAGTCGCGCCTGGCGCAGTGACGAAGCCGGCCGGATCATCAGGGCTTGAGTTTATACCATCCAAAGCAAGGTTTAACCGGTCAAACAAAGCGACGCCAATAATAACATTGCGGAATGCCTCTTCATTAGCGCGAACGGTGTAGTCAACTTCGATACGTTCATCGACCCTTACGGTTACATCTTTTGTGTTCCCGCTGCTAAGGGCAGATGAAAAACCAACGATTGAATCGTTTAACACTGTGTCATCGGTGAAATTATTGATCAATGTATCTGTATCAATAACCCCATTAATCCAGTTATCGATCTGGTTATCCAAAAATGTGTCCAATGTGCCGGTATCGGTTACCGGTTGGTTTCCTGTATCTGATCCTGCGAATAAATAACGGTCACCATCTTGCTGATTCAAAAGGTCGAACATAAATTCGCGCAGATTAGCAGCGTAACTGCCGATGCTTTCAAGCTCAAGTTCACCTTCTTGCGTTTGTACCTGTAGTGCGCCTTGCAGGCCTTCGGACTGCACACGGATTTCATCAATGGCAAGGTTCATCAGATCAATGCGGCGATCTGCTGTTTTTGTGTTGGTGATGTAGGTGTCCAGAGAAGAAAAGTCTGCGCGGGCACGCTGGGTTAATAATACCCCCGTTCCCAGCTCATCAAAAAGTGATGCCTTTTTCTGGCTGGCCAGTTGCCTTTCCAGCGTCGATAATTGCACTTGTAGATCATTAATACGCCCAATCTGGCTAAGAGATTGTCCTAGTGTAGAAATGCCACCCATTTTAGTCTCCTTTGTTCATGTTCCTAAATTGAGTTGAGGAACGATCTAAATTCTTCATCAATGGCTTGTACAACCCTTGATGCGGCTGCGAATGCGGTCTGGATACGTACGAGATTAGCGAGCTCTTCTTCGATATTTACGCCAGATTCATTCAAAATTCTTTCTTCCATAAGGTCACGGAAGGATTCTTCGTCAACTTGTCTTTCCTTTACATTGACGCTTTCTTCGGTCTGTCTGTTAATCATCTTCTGGGCAAAATCAATAATGCTGGAAGAGCTGATAATGCCTGTATTGATATTGGCTTCGGGACCCAGATTATTTGAACGGAAGGCAACGGGATTACCGTTTGCGTCTTGCGAGCTATATTGCGAGTTGGAAACCGGAACTGCTGTACCAAACAGCGCCTCGACAATACCAACACTGCCTGCGGTTTCAAATGGTCCGCCGACAATCTTTAAATCGCCGCCAAAGGTCGGGTTTGTATAACTATCGCCCGGTCTTAGTCGTAAAATGCCGTCACCTGTATTCAGTTCAGGATCAACGGCAAGGCCAAAGACACCTTCATCGGTCGCGCCCCCGTCATAATCCAGCTTGTCATACAGCTCATTGACAGTATCAAGCGGCCCAATTGTAACACGTTGGGAATTATCATTGCCGATTTGTATATCAATATACGGGTCTTCTGCTTCGAATGTACCGCTTTGAAGGCCAAGAAACGCAAGGCCAACATCGGTCATGCCGTTTGCACCTGAAGCATCAATGATGATATTGCCGCGTGACTGGATATCTAGCTGACCGTTGGAATTAAAGCTAATCTGTACATCCCACAGCGGGTCAATAGCAGGCGGCGCAGTCAGTGCATTATTAATAGCATTGGTCAGCTGGGTCACCGCATCGCCCGGCGATGCTGCTATGACGGAGAGATCAAGCTCGATCGTTTTGGCAACTGCACCAATAGGCGCCATTGTCATGTCCGGATCATCAAAAGTAATTGTGAAACGGTCTGTGGGTGTATCAAGTGCTCCCCCAGCTGCGGTGATAAGCGCGTTCAGATCTGAATATTGTGACATATCGATGCTAGAGGTCACTTTAGCTTCTGAATAAACACCAATTGTTTCCTGAATGGTGTTGCCAACGCTTAGATCAACTGTGCCAATGGCTTGCTGGAATTCGACATCGCCAAAAACAAATTCGACAACACGGCGAATAACTTCGTTCGAACCGGACTGAACGGGATTATCTGTCGCCACAGTACCTGTTTGAATAAGGGTATTATCGTTTAAAATCGCGTCATTTACGCGGAATTCATTAGATAAGCCGACATAATCAACCGGTGTCGGCGGAGACGGCGCAGCATCAGAACGCACCTGACCGGATGCATCGGTAAACAAGCGCAGTCCTTGTTCTTCAAAACGTCTTGAAACCTGATGCGCCAGCTCATCAAGCTGTGCTTGTTGCTCGGGTAATATTTCATCACGCAGTTCGATTAATGCGCCGAGTGTACCGCCAATATCTGCGCGTGTTATGTCTGTTGCATTCGGATTTGTATCAGGATCACCAATGGTAAGCGCGTTAACAGAGCCGGGATAGGTGTTCAGTGCGCCAATTGGGGTTCCGTTGAAATGAAGCTCTACGGCGAGTTCATCGGCTAATTGTTCACCTTGTGCTGTCTGCACAACTAAAACACCATCGCCGCGGGTGAAAAAGCTAATCTCAATATCATTTGATAACT
>JAUILO010000004.1 GCA_030432775.1 Alphaproteobacteria bacterium | reverse complement strand
AATCAGCTTGGACTTCTCACCGGCGAATTTAAGATCCTGCGGCGCTGTACCAATGGAAGCAAACGGAAAAATCTGTGTCCCCTCGCCAATATCCGTATCACCATCAACAACTACATGACTATGTAGTTTCACGTCATTAGCAAGACGAACGCCCGCACCGATAATACTATAAGGACCGATTTCTACATTATCGCCGATTACAGCCTCATCCGAAATAATTGCTGTTTGATGTATATTGCTACTCATATTGTTCCATTTTGTAATTACAATTTAACCTGATGATCATACGTATGCAGCACGCAGCGCTCAAATCACGCTTTATTGCGGGCCGTAACATAGTAAAAGACAGATTTATCGGCCGAAAAGATGGCCAAAGATTTTACGCGCATTCAATGCTATAAACCCGCAGCCTGGATTCTGGCCACGAAAATGCAAAAAAAACATCGTCTAAAGATCGCTATCTACAATCATCGCACTGTATGTAGCCTCGGTGCAAAGCTTTCCATCGACATAAGCCTCACCCTTGAACTTCCATACATTCTTGCGTGCATGAATTTTTGTAACATGGATATGCAGGCTATCACCCGGTGTGACCGGACGACGGAACCGTGCACCATCAATAGACATGAAGTAAACAAGTTTGCCTTCGGCCGCCTTGCCCAGACTTTCAACAACAACAATACCTGCTGTTTGCGCCATCGCCTCGACAATTAAAACGCCCGGCATAACAGGACGATTTGGGAAATGCCCCATAAAATGCGGCTCGTTAAATGTCACATTTTTAAGACCGATAGCGCTTTCACCCGGCTCTAATTCCAGAATACGGTCGACCAATAAAATTGGATAGCGATGCGGTATCATTTCCATGATACGGGTAATATCAATTGTAATTTTTTCTTTTTCTTCAGTCATACCAAGACTCCGTTTTTATATCATTTAGCCTTTTTTACAAGCCTGTTCAAGGTCGCAATTTGTCTCATAAATTGTCTGATCGGTACTGCGGGTGACCCCAAAAACTCGCTACCTGCAGGAACACTGCGAATAACGCCTGATTGCGCCCCAATTCTTGTACCCTGACCAATTGTAATATGTCCGGCTACTCCGACCTGTCCGGCAAGTACTACAAAATCCTCAAGCTTGGAACTTCCGGAAATACCAACCTGCGATACTATAACACAGCACATACCTATTTCTACGTTATGCCCGATTTGCACCAGATTATCAATCCAGCTTCCCTGACCAATAACTGTATCCTGCGCAGAGCCACGATCAATCGTTGTATTCGCGCCAATCTCTACACCGTCGCCAATAATTACCCGCCCCAGCTGCGGCACCTTAACAAAGCCCGCAGGATCAATCGCAAAACCAAAACCGTCCTGCCCGATACGCGCGCCCGGATATATATTTACATGATTGCCGATAATACTATGTGAAACACTGGCATTTGCGCCAATACGAGTATATTCGCCAATCTGAACATTCTCTCCAATAACCGCGCCGGCTTCTATAATTGCACCCTGCCCGACACGCGCGCCATCCTGTATAACAGCGCCCGCTCCAACACTTAAATTATCAGCCAGAACCGCCTTTTTCGAAATAAAGGCGTCACTGGATATTTCACCGTTAGAAACTGGTGCAGGGTAAAATTTCTGGGCAATCAAAGCATAACTTTTATATACAGACTTGCTGATGATTAAAGCCAGTCCTTCTGGCGCTTTATCGACAAGCTCGGGCGCAATAACACAAACCGTTGCTTTAGTCGTCTGCAGTTGATCTTTATATTTTACATTATCCAGAAAGGTAAGGCTGCCCTGCACAGCTTTATCCAAAGGCGCTACATCGTCAATTTGAATGTCCGCAGTCTTTGGATCATGGACTTCCGCCCCGCCAGCTTCAGCCAAGTCCTTAATCGTATATGGGCCTGTATTTGTAAAAAAATTATGATCTACCATATGAGACAATAACTCTAATCTTTAATTTCCAGCTTGATAGTCTTAATACGCTTATTGAGGTTTTTCATGACATCATCTGTAATCTCAAGCGATTTTTCCGCCAGTATCACATTCTGTCTAGTAATAACAATTGTATATTTATTTTCAGCGGCAAGCTCCGCAACAACCTTCACGACTTCGCCGCGAAGCTCCTGCAGAGAATTTGAAGCGGCTATCTCAAGCGCGCTGCGTCTTTTTTGTACAAGCTTACGCATATCAAGAAGCTTCTTCTCGAAACTTTCTCTTTTCTTATCAAATTCTTCCTTGGAAATTTCATCAGAAACACCAACAACACTATCCTGAATTTTCTTCAGCTCTTTTTCGTGTTTTTCTACTTCATCCTGATAGGATTTTCTTTTTGCTTCAATTTGCTTTTGAATGCTTTTTGCCGCGTCAGATTCATTCATGATGCGCTTGACATCAACAACAGCAATCTTCGTCTCGGCCGAAGCTTGCGCAGGTTCTATAATCAAACAGCTCAATGCAACAATGGCAGCAAGTAGTAGTTTAGAATTAGATATAAGTAATTTTTGCGAAATCATGAGTCTCACTTTTCTGGGTAACTAAATTTAGATGATGTTTGTAGCAGATTAGAAGCTTGTTCCAAAGTTAAATCTAAAGACTTCTTCCTTATCAAAGTTCTCTGACATGTACGGCTTGGAGAAATCTGCACGGATAGGACCAAGCGGTGAGCGCCATGAGATACCAATACCGCCACTTGCACGTAGTGATGATTCATCCAGCAAGCCCAAGCTGCTTGAACTATCAACATCAAACAAAGAACCGACATCTGTGAATATATGGCCTTTAATGCCCATTTCTTCAGGTAAACCAAGCGGTAGTGAAAGTTCGGCTGTACCACGATAGAAATAATTGCCCCCAAGCGCATCATCTGTATCAAGATCACGCGGACCAACACCGGCATCTTCAAAGCCTCTTAATGTGCCGCCACCGAGGAAATAACGTTCGTTAATTCGCACATTGGTATCACCCCATGCACCTATAGCGCCTGCCTCACCCAAAATATTGAACACCCACTGATCTGCAATCGGGTAATAATATGTACTACCGACCTTACCGGAAATATATTGCGCATCACCGCCAATACCTGCAAATTCGGTATCAATCCATGATAACAGGCCATTGGTTGGAAGAAGTTTACTGTCACGATCATCATAAGTAATACGCTGGGAAATCGCAGATGTATTACGTTTACCTTGCTGTTCACGAATATATAAAGATGCATCGGCATCAACATCACTAATGTCGTTATATTCATATCTGTAACGGAATGTCTGACGCCATTTTTCAGATAACGGATATCCAAAGCGCACCGCACCACCTGTTCTCGTCTGATCGAACGAGCTTTCATCCTGGAAGTCACGTACAACGTGGAATACATCAAAGCCAGCAGAGAAATCACGGTTCAGGAAGTAAGGCTCTGTGAAAGATAAATCTATTTGTGTTCTCTCACCCGCAAGAACGGTTGAAAGTTGCAGGATTTGTCCCTTACCTAGCAAGTTACGCTCCGTCAAACGTACATCGGCCAATGGACCATCTGATGTCGAGAAACCTGCACCAAGGGACAGCTCACCTGTTGATTGTTCTGTTACATCAATATCAACCACTGTCTGGTCTGGTGTACTGCCACGTCTAGGCGTTACAGTCACATTTTCAAAGTAACCAAGATCTCTGATTTGTTGTTCGGATTTAGCAATAAGTGTACGGCTGAACGGATCACCTTCGACAACTTCAAGCTCGCGTCTAATAACGCGATCAAGTGTTCTGACATTGCCGTTAATATCAACACGTTCAACAAATACGCGCGGCGCTTCGTTAATGTAGAAAGTTATATCGACAATATTGTTATCGCGGTCACGAACAACCTCGGGCTTCACATTCACAAACGCAAATTGCAGATCACCCAATGCATCGGTAATACGGTCGACCGATATACGCATTTCATCTGCGTTATACCACTCACCTTCTTCAAGAGTAATATGGGGAAATAAATCATCTACATTTACATCACGAAGTTTTGAAACAACATCAATCTTGCCAACCTTGTAACGGTCACCCTCATCAACAGTAAATGTCAAAAAGAAGAAATCACGATCTTTTGAAAGCTCTGCTACTGCGGAGATGATACGAAAATCAGCATAACCTTGTGAAAGGTAATAACGTCTGAGCAATTCTTTGTCATACTCCAGACGATCAGGATCATAACGATCATTTGATGACAAAAATCTATAAAAGCGAGATTCCTTCGAAACGATTTCGGAACGCAGCTTGTCATCATCATATTTCTTGTTGCCAACAAAACGAATACTGCCGATTTTTGTTATCGGGCCTTCGTCGATTTCAAAAACAAGATCAACACGGTTTTGATCAAGTTTGATAATTTTAGGTTCGATATTTGAAGAAAAACGTCCTGTGCGCTGATAAAGCTGATGTAATCTAGTGACATCAGCCTGAACCTTCGTACGTGTAAATACCTGTCTTGGACGAATTTGAACCTCCGCTAGAAGTTCTTCATCGTCAATATCGTCATTACCTTCAAAGGCAACCTGATTAACGATTGGATTTTCAACCAAAGTGACTTCAAGAATGGGACCGCGCTGGTTCAAGGAGACATCAGCAAATAAACCGGTAGAAAAAAGATTTTTAAGCGCTCTGTCCATTTCGGCCTGATCAACACGATCACCAACGCGCAAGTCCAGATATGTCAGAACAGTTGTCGGTTCAATACGTTCCACACCGTTCACACGAATTTCTTTTATGGGAATACCGCTATTTTGTGCGTAAACACTATGGCTTGATACCAACACAATACAAGCGGCCAGAACCAAACCTGCAACAAGCCAAATAGACAGAATATTTTTCAAGAATTTATGCATAATTAAAGGACTGAATTAATGAGATAAAAGCTACCTTAGGATTTATAGCCTTTGTGAGAGTTTGTCAAAGGATTGTAAGACGATTCATCAAAATCACCAAGACCATTCTACATATAGTATTTACTAGACATGGCCTTGATGGTTATAAAAATCTGTTTATTCAGCTTAATATATAAGCTGCACTATATCGTTTATATTGGCAAACAACATAATACCAATCAAAACCACTATACCGACTCGGAAGGCATATTCCTGCATTCTTTCGGAAAGCGGAGACCCTTTCACAGCTTCTACGCCGTAAAATACCAAATGTCCGCCATCAAGCATCGGGATTGGGAATAGATTGATCAGACCCAGATTGATCGATAGTAATGCAGTGAAAGAAAGCAAGGCAAGAAAACCGGACTGTGCCATGTCCCCTGCGATTGCGCCAATACGGATAATACCGCCAAGTTCGGTTGCGCTACGTGTGCCAACAACCATCTGTTTTAAGGCATACAGCGTATTCAGCGTAATATTTAATGTTTCCTGTGCCGAAGCGTTTAAACCTTCAAGCAAGTTATATTTGATCATTTCCGGACGGTCTGTATTACCCACGAATAATACGTTAGTACTATCATCGCCTTCATAAATAAGGATGTTTGGATTCATCTCGGCCAATAAGTGAACACGAATTGTATCGGTAATCTCGCCTTTGTTAATTGTCAGCTCGGCATCCTTACCCATTGTCTTATGCATAAGTTCACGTGCTTCTACGTGCGAAGCAACTCCGGCTCCATTCACAGCAACAACACTATCAATATTGATACCGTTACCCGGGCCAATAATACCCAGCAAGCCTTGTGAATGTTTAAAACCAAAACGGTCTTCCAAAATCTGTTTTTCTGGAACTGCGTCTAATTTAATTTCTTCACCATTGCGGATAAGTGTAAAGACACGTGCCTCATCAAGACCAACCATAACCGCCTGACGGATATCTTCAAAGCTTCTGATTTTCAGATCATCAATCGCCACAACCGTATCATGCGGCATAAAACCGGCCTTATCAGCAGCACTACCTTCGATAACCGCAGACGCCATTGGCGGGGTTACGGGTTGCCCGTAATAGCTGTAAATACCAGCCAGAATGATCATAGCGAATAAGAAATTAATCGCAGGACCAGCAAAAACTACGGCCGCCCGTACTGGAATGCTCTGGGAATAAAATGCAACTTTCTTCTCATCATCCGTTAAAGGACGAAGTTCATCTGAATCTTCTTCGGTTGTATTACCCGCATTCTTGGCACTGGCAGGATCAAGATCACCAAACATTTTCACATAGCCCCCCAAAGGAATAAGCGAAAACTTCCAACGTGTGCCGTTTTTATCATTAATACCGAATAACTCAGGGCCAAAACCAATTGAAAAACTATCGATTTTAATTCCATTCATCCGCGCGACAATGTAATGACCCCACTCATGTACAAATACCAGAATACCGAGAACGAGGAAAAACGATCCGCCGTAAACCCAAACATTTTCCGCTATTAACTGGATCCAATCAAATATAGAGCTGCTCATGAGTGTTCTTTCTTAATGGTGTTCACAACTATTATAAATACAATCTATAAACAATATAGTCGCAAATTCCTGTGTTTTAAAGGGTTTGTAGATATTCTTCTGTAATTTCACGAATGTTTTTATCCAAATCGATGATCTGCTCAAGATTTGTAACATCGCAAGGTGAGACTTTATCTAATATATGGCGATTGGTTTGCACTATATCCAGAAAACCTATTCTTTTCCCCAGAAATGCAGCAACACTTACTTCGTTCACCGCGTTTAAAACCAGACACGCCCATTGCCCTTGTTCCAGACACTCATAAGCAAGCGGCACTGACGGAAATTGCTCAGGATCTACGGGCGCAAAATCCAGCTTCGAAAATGTCGACCAATCCATCGTCTTGCCATTTGTCACCATACGCAATGGGTATGAAAGCGTATGCGCAATCGGTGTTTTCATATCCGGCGCGCCCATATGTGTCAAAACGCTACCATCATCATACTCGACCATGGCATGAACAATTGATTGCGGATGAATGAGAACATCAATCTGCGACGGTGCGAGAGCAAACAGATATTTGGCCTCGATCACTTCTAAAGCCTTATTCATCATCGTGGCACTATCAACCGAGATTTTCGCGCCCATTGACCAGTTCGGATGTGCGATCGCCTGCTCCGGTGTGACATGGGCCAGATCGGACGCTTTCTTTTCCCTGAACGGGCCACCAGAAGCGGTCAATATAACTTTACGAATATGGTCTTTTTGCGCAAAATCAAAACACTGAAATACACCATTATGCTCACTATCGACAGGAAGCAAACTTGTACCGTGTTTTTTGGCCAGCGTTAATATCACCGGCGCTGCCGATACCAAAGGCTCTTTATTGGCAATCGCCACAACATTGCCATGCGCAATTGATCTGGCCAGCGGTTCAAGTCCGGCAAGACCGGATATAGCAGCCATTGTCCAATCAGCAGGGATACTCGCGGCATCCAAAATCGCTTGCCGTCCTGCTGCGTATTCTATGCCCTTACCGCTTTGGTTATGCTGGCTAAGGTTAAGTTGATCAATTCCGTCTTTAAGCTGCGCATAACGGTCTTCATTACCAATGGCGACAAAATCCGGCCGTAAGACCTTGGCCTGGGCAACAAGTTTTTCAACATTATCATAAGCGGTTAACACCTTCACATTATACTGTGCAGGGTTATCCAGAATAAGTTCTGCTGTGCTGGTGCCCACCGAACCGGTAGAGCCTAAAATAGTGACAGTTTTCATAGGATGAACAGTGCATATGTTGCTAAAAATACAGGACTAACCAGTAAAAGTGAATCGATACGATCAAGAATTCCGCCATGACCGGGAATAATATTGCCTGTATCCTTGATTTTAACATGCCGCTTAAACAAGGAAATAAACAAATCACCCGCCTGCCCCGTCGCACCAAAGACACATCCGGATAAGATCAGGAACGGTATCGATGCCATTGTCAGCCCAAGATCGGTTTCAATCGTTCCGGCCAAATATTCACCGAGCTTAAGCATCACGACAAGCGATAACGCACATGAAACCATCGCGCCAATTAAGCCTGCCCAGGTTTTATTCGGGCTTATATTCGGCATCAATTTAGGGCCGCCAATAAATTTACCGAAAAAATATGCACCAATATCACTGCTCCATACACAAATCGCAAGACTGAGAACAAGCCACGCACCATGCGCAAAACCGTAACGCAGAAATATCAGAGAAGAAAAAGAAACAATAAGATATACAAGACCAAGAAAATACAGGCTGATTTTACGCTCGCTTTTCTCACAAAGTCCAAGCCATTCATATAAAGCAACACAAGCACCGCCACATACAAAAACCAGAAACGGCACCGAACCATAGATCACAAGTGCGCTCGCGACAGGTATCAATACCATGCTGGATAATATGCGCATCTTCAGACTACTAAGGTTGAATGTGGACAAGTAACACCTGCTCTATATCTATTTATGAATTTATTCCCGACGCGCCTACAGCTCCAAAACGTCTTTCACGTGTTCTGTATTCCTCAATTGCACTTTCAAGGTCTTTTTGACCGAAATCCGGCCAGTACACAGGTGTAAATATCAACTCAGCATAAGCACATTGCCATAGAAGAAAGTTACTAATGCGCTGTTCACCGCTCGTACGTATCAAAATATCAGGGTCAGGCATGCTGCCTGTCATCAGCATTTCCGGAAAATATGTCTCCGCGGCCATTAAATCGGGCTCTATATTATTATCAATACAATGTTTCGCCCACTTACTAGCCGCCAGCATAATATCAACTCTGCCGCCATAATTCAGAGCGATATTCACCGTCATCGCATCATTATGCTGCGTCAGCTTTTCCGCATTTTCAATCAGTTCGACAATATCATCTTCCAGATGTTCGCGCTGCCCTATGACGTTCAGACGAATATTATTACGATGAAGATCCGCAGTTTCAGAACGCAGATATAAACGCAACAGCTTCATAAGTTCTTTAATCTCGTCAACCGGTCTGGCCCAGTTTTCGGATGAAAAACCGAATAGCGTTAAATACTCTACACCTATTTCCGCCGCTGCCTTCACAACACGCTTTACCGCATCCGCACCATTGCGATGACCAATAGAGCGCGGCAACCCCCGATCTTTTGCCCAGCGTCCGTTACCATCCATAATAATTGCGATATGGCGCGGGACGTCCTTTGTAGATATAGCCTGTATTTTTGAATTTTTTGTCATGTGAACCTTTTAAAGATGTAAAAACATTACACAGTCATAATGTCTTTTTCTTTATCGCTCAACATTGTGTCAATTTTTTGGATTAATTCATCAGTCAATTTTTGAACCAGATCAGCACTTCTCTTTTGCTCATCTTCTGAAATATCACTGTTTTTTTCCATTTTCTTCAATGTATCCATACCATCGCGGCGCACATTACGCACGGAAATGCGCGCTTGTTCGGCATATTTACCGGCAACTTTGGTCAATTCCTGACGTCGTTCTTCGTTAAGCTCGGGAACAGGAACACGAATAACACTGCCTTCTGGCTGCGGATTCAGACCAAGACCTGAATCACGAATGGCTTTTTCCACGGCACTCACCATAGAACCATCCCAAACCTGAACAGTCAGAAGTCTTGGTTCCGGCGCATTCACTGTGGCCACCTGATTCAAAGGCATTTTAGAACCATAAGCATCCACCATTACCGGATCAAGCATACCAGAAGAAGCGCGGCCAGTTCTTAAGCCTGCGAACTCCTCTTTAAGCACTTCAACAGCACCTTCCATACGCCTTCTTAAATCACTTTGACTAAAACTCATCTTAATCTTCCCTATCTGAAACTACTGTACATACACCTTTGCCGCTCAGGACTTTGGCCAAATTACCCTTTTCCTTGATTGAAAACACAAGAATAGGAATGTCGTTTTCTCTGGCTAAAGAAATAGCAGTTGCATCCATTACGCGTAAATCTTTTGTCAAAACATCAAGATAACCAAGCTTTTCAAAACGAACAGCGCTCGGGTCTTTATGTGGATCAGAAGAATAAACGCCATCAACCTTCGTACCCTTTATTAAGGCATCACAGCCCATCTCGGTCGCGCGTAATGCTGCGGGTGTATCGGTTGTAAAAAACGGGTTGCCACTACCGGCGGCAAAAATCACAACACGACCTTTTTCCATGTGACGCAATGCACGCCGGCGAATAAAAGGTTCACAAACCGCCTGCATCGGAATAGCAGATTGTACACGGGTTTCTACATCGATTTTTTCTAATGCCGATTGCAACGCCAAAGCATTCATAACCGTGCCAAGCATACCGATATAATCAGCCGTCACACGTTCCATGCCATTCGCAGCGCCGGAAACACCGCGGAAAATATTACCTGCACCGACAACAATACAAACCTGAACACCCAGTTCGACAGCCTCTTTAATATCATTGGCAATACGATCAAGCGTACCCGGATCAATACCAAAATCACGTCCTTCCATCAGAACTTCGCCTGACATCTTGAGAAGTACTCTTTTATATTTTAGAGCTGGTTTAGACATCGGTGCTATTTCATCCTGAACTATGATTTCGTCCTGAGTTTTGGTGGCAGGTTCCATATGTTATTTCCTCTATCAATCTATCTGATAATTCGCTCCAATGTAATCACTCTACAGCCCATACGCAACGGCTATTCACATTTTTCTGGTAATTACACCTACCCATAAATAGTAAAACGCCCCTCCATATCATTGTTGCAGGGGCGTTTGAAACTATTTGAATATATGCGTATTGATTAACCGTTGGCCGCAGCAGCAACCTCAGCAGCAAAGTCTTCAACTTCTTTTTCAATGCCTTCACCAAGCTGTACGCGTGCATAAGCAGTGATCTTGGCATTTGAATCAATCTTTTTCACAACATCTGAGATTTTAGTTTCATTGTCGATTACAAAGATTTGTTCTAGAAGACAAATTTCTTCATAAAACTTACGCATACGGCCTTCAATCATCTTGTCAACGATCTCAGCTGGCTTACCTTCAGATAAAGCCTGCTCTCTCAAGAATGATTTCTCACGCTCAAGATCGTCTTCGGATACAGAATCTTTATCAAGGAATTTAGGGAACGCCGCAGCAGCATGCATAGCAATCTGTTTGCCAGCACTGCTAAGCTCGTCCTTTGAACCTTCTGATTCAATCGCAACCAATACACCGATTTTACCAAGATTGTCAGTAACAGCATTATGGATGTATGAGGCAACAACACCGTTAGAAACAGTTAGTTTTTCCATACGGCGCAATGACATATTCTCGCCGATCTTGCCGATCAGGTCAGTCAAAGCTTCTTCAACTGATTTACCGTCTTTGTATTCAGCCGCCTTCAATGCATCCAGATCATCAGCCTTATTCAGGGCGATGTCTGCTACAGTTCTGACGAATTCCTGGAATGTGTCGTTACGTGCAACGAAATCTGTTTCACTGTTCACTTCAACAACTACACCTGTTGTGCCGTCAACAGCAACCGCAACAAGACCTTCTGCCGCTGTACGGCTAGATTTCTTCTCGGCTTTGGCCAAGCCTTTTTTACGTAGCAAATCAGTAGCATCTTCCATGTTGCCACCAGCTTCTTGCAAAGCTTTTTTGGCATCCATCATTCCTGCGCCTGTTTTCTCACGTAGTTCTTTTACACGTGCTGCAGTAATTTCAGACATATTTTCTTTCCTTATACTTAACTTGTTAATTTAAAAACTCTTTGGAAGTAATTAAGCTTGTGCAGCTTTTTTTACTTCTTCTTCTGTAGGCTCGGCAGCGACTTCAGCTTCGGCTTTAACCGCTTTTGCTTCAGGTAGTGCCTCTTCAATCTCGGCAGCAGCGCCAAGATCAGCACCAGCTGCTGTCAATTCAGCCTGTAGACCATCCAAAATAGTTGATACGAACAAATCACAGTAAAGTTGAATTGCACGGATCGCGTCATCGTTACCCGGGATCGGGAAATCGATTTTGTCAGGATCAGAGTTTGTATCAATAATAGCAAATACCGGAATACCTAGTTTTTTAGCCTCCAGAATTGCAATATCTTCTTTGTTTGTATCAATAATGACGATAGCTTCAGGTGTGCCGCCCATATCTCTGATACCACCGATAGCTGATTCAAGTTTGTCACGCTCGCGTGTCATCATCAGAATTTCTTTTTTGGTGTAACCAGCTGTATCACCATTCAAAATTGTTTCAACTTCGCTCAAGCGATTGATAGATTTTGTAATTGTTTTCCAGTTTGTCAGCATGCCACCGAGCCAGCGCTCGTTCACATAATATTGACCACAGCGTTTTGCAGCATCTTTCACAACGTCCTGAGCTTGTCTTTTTGTACCAACGAAAAGAACACGACCGCCATCTGACACTATACCATGAAGAGATTTCAAGGCATTGTTCAATAAAGGAACAGTTTGTTGCAAATCAATAATGTGAATGCCGTTACGTACGCCAAAGATATAAGAACGCATTTTAGGGTTCCAACGACGTGTATGGTGGCCAAAGTGGATACCAGCTTCTAATAGCTGACGCATTGTAAATTCAGGTATGCTCATAATATAAAACTCCTATTTCCGGTTATAAGCCTCTGTGGAAAGTTGGTCTTAAAGATTATTCCTTAAAACACCGGAGATCAGGACGTCTGATCAATTCCACATGTGTATTTAGTTCTTAGTGAGCGCAGGTATACAGGCTTTTAATAAGCATTTCAAGCTTTTTAAGACAAAAAACACATCTAAATATTGCTTATAAACAAGGCGTTTTATTGTTGTGTCGCTCTAAATTCAAAACCTACTTTTTAAGTATACCACCAAGCTTCTTAAAGAAACCTGATTTTGACGAAGCGGAAGAAGAAACAGACGATGATTTTGTCTTGCCTATAATGGTCAAAACTTCGTCGATCGGACGTCTTGAGGTAAATTTAGGTTTACCGCCAAATCCCATACGTAAAATTATATGCGCGCGCCCCTGCTGTGCCAGTTCGTCATGCAAACTAAGGCGTAATGCCGGTACTTCGCATGGCTGGTTCAGGAATGAAACCGATAAACCAAGAGCCTGCGCCTCAAGCAAAATACGCATCCATGCCTGACCAACATGAAGACGCTGCAAAACACCGCCCTTTGCGCTGCCTAGAATTGCCAGAACCGGCGAACCATCTGCAAGCTCTTGATCTGATGCGGCGCGGTTACCATCAACAGCAAAACGCCTTGCTATTGTCGGCGTTAATTTACCGACAACATCTTCATAACTAAGACCTAGACCTGCCAAGCCATCTCTACTGAGTGTACGGCGCGGATCTGTCCATGATGCAAGCTCGCGGCGAAATTGTTTATCACCGCTTTGGATATGATCACCTTCGGCAATAAAACGAACAAGCAAAGCACGCTCGTCTTCGTTACATATATGTAACCAACATCCATCCGCACCATCGCCAGATACCGCATTTTGCAAAGAACGTAAAATTTCGTCCGGCACAGGCTTATCGGTAAATTGCTGGCGGTTGGAATGACGCTTTGTCACGCACTTGAATAACAAACGATCTTTATCAAGCTCGGCCTGTTGATCAGCCGTAAGCTGTATTTCGCCGCCAATCTTGACGCGGGCATATAAGCCAGGCTGTTTGGGATCAGGTAATAATGTTGTAGTTTCCTCGTAACCGAAATTTCGCAATGCCAGCCTCAACAGATATAAAGCCGCAGCACATGACATGCTCAATTCACGATCATCAGGATCAATCACAGCCAGACCATGACGGCGATCTGCCAATAAAGACACAGTGTCATCATTTACAACAAAGTGCCAAGGCTGGGTGTTATAGGTTGACGGTGCCAAAACCGCATAACGCACACAAAATGACAGTTTATCCGCCGAAGTACCTGACTCGGGAAAATCTTTTTCCGAAACCTGCCATGCTGATAAATCTACGTCCATGAAACTGCCCACTTTATGCTAATGCATCTTGATAAATTGATTATAAATATAAATTCGCTGTTGTGACTTGCTTATATACTTAAGCTGTATGTCTTTACAATAAAGAGTTATAGCGCTGTTTATTTCAAAAAGGAAATCAAATTTCCCGAATTGACAAAATACTGTTCTCTTTTGATAAAGCACTACGCGCGTTCGATGATAAAGACCATTTACCCGGTAATATAAGCTCTGCTTGTCTATCGATATTGGTATCAACGATTAATTTAATAACCGCCTGTCCCTTGCCTTCGGCATCCAGAAATATCTTTAGCTTTTCAGCCGCACTCATATCATTCAAATGAATTTGTATTTCCTTGATACGTCCATCAAGTGCGCTTTCAAGTGCTTTAATATCCTGTCCGGAATAACGAATTTGTTCGTCCCGCTCCTCCACAACAACCTTCAGTAATAATGTTTCGCCGACCTTTAGCACATCTCTCGCATCATTTAACGCCTCGGAGAATACCATCACTTCATAGATGCCCGTTGCATCGGAGATCTGTAAAAACGCATATTTATTGCCGCTTTTCGGTGATACGCGCACCTGCTGTTTAATCAGTACACCGGCCATGGTCAAAAGCGCCGTACTTGAACGGGTTAAATGTTCGCGCACATTAGCCATCGCTGTAATACCAAGACGCTCCAGCTGTTCTTGTTTACTATCCAAAGGATGCGCAGACAGATAAAAACCTATCGTGTCAAATTCGCGCTTCAAGCGCTCGAACGTATCCCATTCTTCGGATTGCGGTAGTGGCGGCAAACCGGATAAGGTCGTATCACCTGCCCCGCCAAACAGGCTCGACTGCCCGCTTTCCCGCTCGTCAATCAAAGTATGAGCATGGCGCAATAATATATCGGCCGCGCCGTAAATCTGTGCCCGTGATTGTTCAAATTCATCAAACACACCCGCACAAATCATTTGTTCGAACTGACGTTTATTCATCGATTTTACATTCAAGCGGGTGATGAAATCCTCAAGATCTTTATAATGACCATTTTCATCACGTTCTTGCGTAATCGCTTCCACGGCTTGCGAACCGACCCCCTTCAGCGCAGCCATGGCATAGCGAATACCGTCATCCTCAACCAGAAAATCGGCGCGTGAATAATTCACATTGGGCGTGCGCAGCTCGATATTCATATGATCCAGCTCTTGCTTGAATGTGCTAAGCTTATCAGTATTCTGCATATCAAGGGTCATGGATGCGGCCATAAATTCAGATGGATAATTCGCCTTCAGCCACGCTGTCCAATATGATACAAGCGCATAACCAGCCGAGTGCGCCTTGTTAAAACCATAACCCGCGAATTTGGCGATCTGATCGAAAATACGGTTGGCATGTTCTTCATCAACATCATTATGTTCTTTGGCGCCGCTCACAAATAACTCGCGCTGGGCATCCATCTCGGCCTTGATTTTCTTACCCATCGCACGGCGCAATAAATCTGCCCCGCCAAGTGTATATCCGGCAAGACGTTGCGCCGCCTGCATGACCTGTTCCTGATAAATCATAATTCCGTATGTTTCTTCAAGAATAGGCTGCAATATCGGATGCATATAATCACGCTCTTGCTGGCCATGTAGACAGGCCAGATAAGTCGGAATGTTTTCCATCGGCCCCGGACGATACAAAGCAACAAGCGCGATGATTTGTTCAAAATTACTGATCTTCATCTGCTTGCACAGATCACGCATACCCGCACTTTCAAGCTGAAACACCCCAACTGTCTCGCCGCGCGCCAACATGTCAAAGGTGACATTATCATCAAAAGGGATATCAAGCGGGTCAATCTTCGGTCCGCCCTTACTATGAACAATCTCGACCGTTTTCTGCACAACAGTCAGAGTCTTCAGCCCCAAAAAGTCAAACTTCACAAGGCCGGCCTGCTCAACATATTTCATATTAAACTGCGTTACCGGCATTTCTGATCGTGGATCGCGGTAAACCGGAACAAGTTCATGCAAAGGTCTATCCGATATCACGACACCGGCCGCATGTGTTCCGGCGTGGCGATAAAGGCCTTCAAGCTGCAATGCAATTGTTAGAAGCCTATCGGTCGTATCATCCTTACGGCGCTCAGCACGCAAATCAGGATCTTGATTAAGCGCCTCTTCCAATGTCGTTGGCTGCGCCGGATTATTAGGAATCATTTTGGCGATACGATCTACCTGCCCATAGGGCATTTGCAATACACGCCCAACATCACGCACAACCGCGCGAGCCTGCAATTTACCAAATGTAATAATCTGCGCCACACGATCATGGCCGTAACGATCCTGAACATATTTGATCACTTCGTCACGCCGTTCCTGACAAAAGTCGATATCAAAATCGGGCATGCTTACACGTTCCGGATTAAGCAGACGTTCAAACAGTAATTGAAACTCGAGCGGGTCAAGGTCGGTAATTTTAAGAGACCAAGCCGCGAGCGATGCCGCGCCCGACCCCCTGCCAGGACCAACTGGAATATTTTGTTCCTTTGCCCATTTAATAAAATCGGCAACGATCAGGAAGTACCCCGAAAACCCCATCTTACTGATGATATCAACTTCGAAATCAAACCGCTCCCAATACGGTTTTGCGATTGTCTCTTTTTCCTCGTCACTCTCATCGCCCTTAAATACATAACGCTCGAGCCGCCATTGCAAGCCTTCGCGTGTCTGGGCGATAAATTCCTGTATCTCGTCACGTCCTTCTTTTGTTTCAAAAGGTGGCAAAATCGGGTCAATCGGTTTAAGCAGGAAATGACATCGACGCGCAATCACATGGGTATTTTCGATAGCCTCTGGCAAATCTCGAAACAGATCTTCCATCTCCATAGATGACTTGAAATAATGTTCCGGCGTTGCCTTGCGGCGATCTTCTTCAATCACATAGCGCCCTTCGGCAATGCATAACAGTGCATCATGCGCCTCATGCATTTTACGATCAGAGAAATAAGCATCATTTGTCGCTACAAGTGGAATGTCATGCTTATAGGCAAGATCAACGATCGCATCCGCAATACGATCTTCATCCGGTAAGCCATGGCGCTGTAACTCGATATAAAAGCGATCGCCATAAATTTGTTTCAGCCGTTTAGTGGCTTTGTCTGCTTCCTTGTCCTGATTATGAAGAAGATATTGCGCAATCGGACCTTTCACGCCGCCCGATAAACAAATTAGCCCTGCCGAACATTCTTCTAACAGCTCCCATGTAATATGCGGTGCTTCATTCCCTTCAACAGATAAAAACGCTTCGCTCACGAGACGGCAAATATTCAGATATCCTTCATGACTTTGCACCAATAAAACAAGCTGATGTCCTTCAATACCAAGATCAAGCTGAGAACCGATAATGGGCTGTATACCGCCTTTCGAAGCGGCGATTGCAAATTCAAGCGCACCAAACAGATTATTTGTGTCCGTCACCGCAACAGCAGGCATATTCTTTGACTGGCAAAGACCGATAAGATCTTTAACCTTGATTGCACCCTCTGCCAGTGAATAGGCGGAGTGCACATGAAGATGCACAAACTTTGTTCTTTTAGACATATCTCAGTATGAGAATTTTTAGCCGCCTTGACCAGAGAGAAAAGCTAGAAAGCCACAGAAATTATAGCGTGCAAAGCATTTGAAGTGGCCAGGAAGATGTTCGGAAAGCAATTTTCCGAAATTTCACGGCATTTTCAGGCCGGAAAGCAATTTAATAAACAACCAGCCGCCCTTGTTTAAGTTCAAGCACGCGATCCATTTGATCGGCAAGGTCCATATTATGCGTTGCGATTAATGCACCAATGCCGCGCGCGCGCACGCGATCAACCAGCAAATTAAACACCTCCGCCGATGTGGCAGGATCAAGATTCCCCGTCGGCTCATCGGCAAGAAGCAAACGCGGATCATTGGCAAGCGCTCTTGCAATAGCAACGCGTTGCTGTTCGCCGCCGGACAATCTGGCAGGACGATGATTTTCACGTGCGCTCAGCCCTAATGTACCCAAAAGCTCCGAAGCCGCCTTGGCAGCCTCGCTTTTATGCGTGCCAGCAATAAGCATAGGCATCATCACGTTTTCAAGGGCCGAGAATTCAGGCTGTAAATGATGAAATTGATAAATAAAACCAATAAACTGATTACGCAATTTTGTTCGCTCGGCATCGGAAAGATTTCCAACATTATGTCCGTCTATTGAAATACTGCCGCCGGTTGGGGTATCCAGTAACCCAACAAGTTGCAGCAATGTGGATTTACCGGCGCCGCTAGGGCCAACCAATGCCACCATCTCGCCTTTTTCAATTGAAAGAGATAGGCTTTTAAAAATAGTCAGTGTGCTTTCAGCCTGATGGAAAGTTTTCTCTAGACCATCAATATGTAATAGCGGCTTATAAGCATTCCCGCCTTTACTTTGTTCATTTCCCGGCGCATTGTTCTGTACACTCTCTTGGCTATCTGCCTGAGCATCCTGCGGGGGAATGGCTGTATCAATGTTACTCATAACGTAGTGCCTCCACCGGATCAAGACGCGCAGCGCGCCATGCAGGATACCATGTTGCAAGAATAGATAAGAACAAGGCCATCACAACAACAGATAAAACTTCCATCCAGTCAATTTCCGATGGCAACTGTGTCAGGAAATAAATCTCGGCAGGGAATAATTCAGTATCGAAAGTGATATCAATCCACTCCCGCAAATTCTCCAGATTAAGGGCGATAACAATACCCAACACCGACCCCACAAACGTCCCCATCAAACCAATACTTGCACCGGTGAGCATGAATATCTTCATCATGTTAGAACGCGTAGCACCCATAGTGCGCATAATGGCAATGTCCTGCCCTTTATCTTTAACCAGCATAATCATGCTCGAGATAATATTGAAAGCTGCGACAAGAATAATCAGCGTCAAGATCAAGAACATCACGTTCCGTTCAACCTTCAGCGCATTAAAGAAACTGCTATTCTGGTCACGCCAGTCATTTACAAAAGCCCGCCCCTCAATAGCAATGGACACATCCTCCTTCAGATTATCAAGCTTGTAAGGATTGCTGGTAAATACTTCGAGCGAAGTAACCGCCTCATTAATCTGAAAAAATTTCTGCGCACTCTCAAGCGGCATAAATATAAAACTCGAATTATATTCAAACATCCCAACATCAAAAATCATCGCAACTTGATAGCTTCTTGAACGTGGAATTGTCCCAAATGGTGTTGCTTTACCCTTTGGTGCCATCAAATTTATAGAGTCGCCAATTCTAAGATTATAACGCGCCGACATTTCCTTACCGATAGCAACAACATGCCCCGTAAAATCACTGATATCACCTTCGATAATAGAGTTTTCAAGAATTGGTTTTTTGACAAAATCTGCACCATCAAGACCACGCACAACTACGCCGGAGGCAGTTCCACGAATATTCACCAGGGCCTGTGCCTCAATAATCGGGATGGCTTGTTCTATACCTTTGATAGATTGAAGATCGGCTCTGACCTGTGAATAATCATAAAACGGACGCGCTGATGCATAAACATTCATATGGCCGTTCAGCCCCAATATACGTTCGAACAAATCAGCCCGAAAACCGTTCATTACCGACATGACAATAATCAAAGTCGCAACACCCAGCATTATACCGGCAAACGAAAATCCGGCTGTGACAGAGACAAAGCCTTCCTGTTTTTTCGTTCGAAGATAACGACCGGCAACCAGACGCTCAAAGGGTGAAAACATATAATTGGTCTTTCTACTTACCCGTAGCTATTTTAAAACAGACACCACGACCATATAAGTGAAAACGTAGAACGTTCATAATTATGCAGCCTTTTTAATAACAGCGGAATCTTGCAAAATATTCAATGCCTGTTCCAATGACACATCGTGTTTTTCATCACTATCACGCTTTTTCAGAATAACACTATCGCCATCCTGACGAGCGCCCTTGCGGATTTGCCAAGGTATACCGATTAATTCCATTTCATTGAACTTAAAGCCCGGACGGACGCCTTCGCGCTCATCATATAAAACATCATCATAAAACGGCGCAGTATCATATATTTTGCGCAATTTCTGATATGTTTCATTACAAAACGCAGAACAAGTTTCATCTTCAGGGTCAAGATTGATCAAGCCAACCTGAAACGGTGCAACCGAAGCTGGCCAAATGATGCCTTGTTCATCGTGGCTGGCCTCGATAATACCGCCAACAAGACGCGACACACCAATACCATATGACCCCATTTCAAGGTTGATCATCTCGCCTTCGCTATTTTGCACTTTCGCGCCCATAGCAGCCGAATATTTTGTACCGAAATAGAAAATGTGACCAACCTCAATACCACGCGCGGTCAAAAGCTTATCATCAGAAAGCGGACAATTTTCCGGCTCGTGCTTTTCATCCGTCACAGCGTAATATGATGTCATGTCATCATAAAAAGCAGCCAGTTTTTCTTTGTCTGAATAATCAAGACCTAGCGCAGATGTATCAAGCTCGCTCCATTTCGCATCGGCATAAACCTGACTTTCACCGGTATCGGCAAGAATAATAAATTCGTGGCTCAAATCGCCGCCAATCGGGCCGGTATCGGCGCGCATCGGAATAGCGCGCAGACCAAGCCGTGCAAATGTGCGCAAATAAGCCAGAAACATTTTCTGGTATGAATAAAGCGCACCTTCGTAATCCAGATCAAAAGAGTAATTATCCTTCATCAAAAATTCACGGCCGCGCATCACGCCAAAACGCGGACGAATTTCATCACGGAACTTCCACTGAATATGATATAGGTTCTTCGGCAGGTTCTTATATGAATGAATATGCGTGCGAACAATATCTGTAATCATCTCTTCATTAGTCGGCCCATAAAGCATATCGCGGTCATGGCGGTCAGTAATTCGAAGCATTTCCTGCCCGTAATCATCATAACGGCCGCTTTCCTTCCAAAGATCAGCAGACTGCAATGTCGGCATCAAAACTTCCTGTGCGCCTGCTGCATCCTGTTCTTCGCGAACAATCTGTTCGATCTTTTTCAAAACACGATAACCAATTGGCAGCCAGCTATAAATGCCGGAGCTTGTCTGCTTAACCATACCTGCGCGCAACATAAGCTGGTGCGAGATGATCTCTGCTTCCTTTGGTGTGTCTTTTAGTGTTGGAAGAAATAACTCTGATGAGCGCATAATAAAACGTCCTTAATGTTCTTTTGTTCTTACTGAAATTTATAATAGGCAAGCTAGTTTCCACTGCCATACAAGGCATCGGGATCATCACTTGTCGTCAAACTATGCGGGGTCGACCTCGCGCCAGCCCCTAGCACAGCCTTATTGCTATCAGATTGCACCGGATTTGCAATATCAGCCTGTGTTTTAGATGTATCGATCACCCCGCTGTGACCACATAATGTCTGGGTTTGTGTTGTAATATCCTGATCATTGTAGAAAATACGGCCATCTTTATGAATTTCAACCATTCCCAAAGACGTATCCATCTCTGTGCCCAAAGGCAAAGTTTGCTGAATATAGTTCACAAGATCAATATTAATCGGAATACGAATTATATCTGGCATCGCTTGTAACACGCCGTTCACATCAGCCGCTGCAACAGCATTGCCGTTTACATCTACACCCGGCTGGTATTCCGCGCCCAAAATAGCCGCATGTGGTTTTTGTACATTGACCGGAACATTATATTTTTCAAGCACCGGACAAATCGTATTCTGCGCCAATGCCGCAGTTGATAGAAAGCAAATAATTGCATTAAACAACAAGATATTAGAAACGTTTTTTAAAGTCATTTATAATCCTCCGCGAACATTTTAACTGATAAATCATAAAAATCCACAACATCAAATACAATCATCGTTGCAACAACACACCAAATAACAAAAGCCATAATTGTGGTGATAATAAATTTTTTCTTCAAATTCGGGTTTACCGGCGCGCCGGTACAGTGCCCGGATTCAGCTGAAGTTTCAGCATTATGCCTTACGCCCCATGGCAGTACTGTAAACAAACAGCTCCACCATATCAGCACAAAAACAACTATACCGCTAAACCAATCCATATAACTACACCCTTATAACATGAACATATGTCATCGGTTTCATGCCAAGCAGCATACTGACTAAACGGCGTGCGCCTATTCTTACCTCTTCGTGAATGGCATGATCATCATATAAATCATCGCGCTTCATATCTGCCATAATATCTTCGATTTCATCACGCAGATCAAGCAGCAGTTCCTGTCCGTCTTCATCTTCGTAATCAATAAGCCCGACAGCCGAAATATCCGGATAGCGCAATAAATCACCACGCGGCGATACGGCAAGGGTAATAAATAATGCGCCTGTATATTGAAATTTACGGCGTTCAACGATAGATCTATGTCCTGAATCAAGCACGCGGCGTGATTCAATTGCTTCCATACCTGTTTCAACATGATCAACAACCGCAGGCGCGCCCGGTCCCAACGTAATAACCGATCCATTGCTTGGTACAATTACATCTTCAACCTGACAGCCCCGTGCAATCTCTGCATGAGCTTCGAGCTGCATACGTTCACCATGAACCGGAATAACGGTCGAAGGTTTAATCCACTGGAACATATCAATGACTTCATCGCGGCGCGGATGGCCTGAAACATGAATGGTGTGTTTGGTATCGTTCGGCGTCACCACTGTAACACCTGCTCCAACTAGATTATTGATAACAGCATTAATATCGGCCTCATTACCCGGAATGGCTCGCGCAGAAAACACAACAGTGTCTTTGTGGCCAAAGGATATGTTTTTATGTTCGCCTCTTGCAACACGGGCAAGCGCAGCACGTGATTCACCCTGTGATCCGGTCAGGATAATGACTTGCTTATCTTCCGGCAAATATCCGATATCTTCTTCACTTACGAAATCTTCAATATCCTGTAAATAGCCACAATTTTTGGCCGCACCAACCATAGTATGCAACGAGCGACCGGCAAACGCCACACGCCTGCCACAAGCTTTGGCAGCACGACATATACTTTGCAATCTGCCGACATTGGAGGCAAATATCGTAACGCCAATACGGCCTCTATGTTCTTTAAATACCTTAGCCAGCCCTTTTTCAACTTCTGCTTCAGAGCCAGAACGTCCCGCCACATTTGCATTGGTTGAATCGCCAATATATGTCAGACGTGTCTTTTCATCACCAAGCGCACGAAACGCTTTTTCATCTGTCTTGCCACCCAGTACAGGATTTGGATCCAGATTCCAATCACCACTATGCAATACATTACCAACCTTGGTTCGTACAACCACAGAACACGTATCCGGTATTGAATGCGCAACTTCTATAAACTCGACCGTAAATGGCCCAAGTTCTATACGATCACCTGGCTTAATAATGACGATCTTCGCATCACGTGCTTCCGGAAATTCACGAATTTTATGCTGCAAAACCTGCGCGGTGAACTCTGTACAATAGATGGGGCAGCGAAGCCTTTGCCAGACACGCGGCACAGCGCCCACATGATCTTCATGGGCGTGCGTAACGATCAAAGCCTCAAGCTTATCAGCGCGTTCTTCCAAAAACGAGACATCAGGGATAAGAATATCAATACCGGGAAAACGATTATCAGCAAACCCGATACCACAATCAATGGCAAGCCAGCGATCTTGATGGGAATATAGATTAAAGTTCACACCAAATTGCTCGCTACCACCCATCGGTATAAAATATAGTTGTTTGGGATCGAGTTTTAGGTTGTCGCTCATAAAGCTTTTTCCATTTCATAGACGGTGTTGTTTTCATTAATTAGTTTTTGGATATGGATCAAGCCGTTCAAAGTCAAATTATCATCCACATGGTCAATTGCCCCAACGCTTGAGGCATATAATGCGGCAAGGCCACCTGTTGCGATAACGCAAACCGCCGCACTGCTATTAATTTCCACTTTAAGCTTATCAATCAGACCTTCAATCATACTGACATAGCCCCAGAAAATGCCCGACTGGATTGCCTCTACCGTACTGCGGCCTTTAACAAATGCGGTCTTTTCTATATTGACGCTAGGTAATTTAGCCGCAGCCTGATGCAGCGCTGTCATCGAAAGATTTGCTCCCGGCGCAATAATACCGCCTGAGTATCGACCGTTCGCATCAACGACATCAAATGTGGTCGCCGTACCAAAATCAATCACTATCGCCGGATATGGGTATTTCAATGTTGCCGCCACAGTATTCACCAAACGATCGGCACCGATTTCCTCCGGCTTATCCAAAGATGGATCAATAAATGTAGAAACCAGCTTGTGTCCGATAAAGACAGGCTTACAGGAAAAGAATTTATTAGTTAAATTATCCAGATTATAATTAGCATCAGGGACAACCGAGCTAATGATTGCCTGATCAATATCACCAAATTCAAGATCGGCATTATTAAATAACGGAAACAACCACGCCGCATATTCATCAGCGGTTCTTTTTGCATTCGTATTCAAACGCCAGACATGCTTGTTTTCCTCGCCATCAAAAATAGCAAAAACAATATTTGTATTCCCGGCATCTATTGCGAGTAACATTAAAAAAATTCCTTATGATCCGTTCCGCCTTAACGGCTGGAATATAATCATTAACCGTATGCGTTACATGTTTTAAATATGCGATTTCTAGCTAAAATAAACATCGCCCGAGTTAATGGCGATATCCTGACCATCTTCCGTCCGGAGCAATAATTGCCCCTTTTTATCAAGGTCCACAAAACGTCCCTTAACTCGTTTATCCGCTAGTGTTACAGACATCTGTTCGTTTAGTCCATAGGCTTGTGCCAGCCACTCTTCACGGATTCTCTCAAACCCTTCCTCTTTCCAAAGTCTATATACAGAATTGACCTCTTCCAGCACCATATCGCGGAACGGATGAATTGGAACCTGTTTATCACCGCATATATCCTTAATCGCGATTGCTTCATCCGGCGCGCTCAAAATATTAACGCCGCAGCCCACAATCAGGTAGCTAACCTTACCGTCCTTGATATCACTTTCAAGCAATATACCGGCCAGTTTCTTGCCATTCACCAATAAATCATTCGGCCATTTCAGCGCTCGAACATGGTCCCCCTCCTGAACGCGGCCAACTGCTCTTGATAAAGCAACCGCAACAACAAATGAAAGTTGCCCTGCAACATCGGCCGCGCAATCAGGCGCAAGCGAGAATGACATATATAAATTACCTAGTGGTGATACCCAGTCACGGCCATGTCGACCACGCCCCTGTTTTTGCTCAAGAGCTTGAATAACAACACCTTCGCCCGCCCCCTCATTTAAGAGATTACGCAGAAGATTCTGTGTTGAATCTGTACTCGCAAATGTCTGGATGTGCCAATTAATCATTATCAGGTAAAGAACGTCGCCGTAATATTTAATGTGCCATGAAGCAACAACATCGGTTTGAATACAAACCCGACAATAATCACGATACTAGCAACCAGAAGAACGCGTGTTGCAAGAGGAAACTCGTTATCAATTGTTTCCTCCGAACTATCAAAGAACATAATCTTGATAATGCGCAGATAGTAATATGCACCAACTACAGAGCTTAATACACCAAGCACAGCCAGAACATAAAATCCTTCGGCAACTGCTGTTTCAAAAATAAACATCTTGCCAAAGAACCCTGCAAATGGCGGAATACCACTCATAGAAAACATAATAATCGCCATTGAGTAGGCCAGAACCGGATTAGTAGATGATAGACCGGCAAAATCGCTCAGCTTCACAAGCCCAACATTGTCGCGGCGCAGAACAAGCAAGATGCTAAACGCACCAACAGTCATAACCATGTAAATCACAAGGTACAAAATAACCGCAGCAACGCCGCCTTCTGATGCAGCAACAAGGCCAATCAACGCATAACCGACATTACCAATCGAGCTATAAGCCAGCAGACGTTTCACATTGTTTTGTACAAGACCGGCAAACGCACCAACAACCATCGATGCTAATGATAGCACCCAGATAATTTGCTGCCATTGATCGACAAGCATTGCAAAAGGTTCGAATAGCAAACGGATTAAAAGCGCAATCGCCGCCACTTTTGGCACCAGCGCAAATAACGCCGTCACCGATGTTGGCGCACCTTCATACACATCAGGCGTCCACATATGAAACGGAACAGCCGAGATCTTGAAAGCGATCGCAACAAGCACAAAAACCATACCGGTAATAAGCCCGGCATTCATACCTTCGGAAAGCTCCAAAGCCTGACCGATTGAATGAAAATCAATTGTTCCGGTTGAGCCATAAATTAGCGAAATACCAAATAGCAACATCCCCGAAGCCAGCGCGCCTAGAATGAAATATTTAATACCGGACTCGGCTGATTTAAGCTGTCTTGTCTGCATTGCTGCCAAGACATAAAGACTTAAAGATTGCAGCTCCAGCCCCATATAAACAGAAAGCATATTATTGGCAGAGATCATAAACATCATGCCTACGCCTGCGAATAATATCAAAATAGGATATTCAAAACGTACCATTTGTTCTTGGTACAAGTAATTCACAGACATCGCGATAGAAGCCATAAGCCCCAACATAACAATCATCTTCATAAAACCAGCAAACGGGTCGAATACGAAAAAATCATTGAGAACAGTAACACGGTCCCAATCAAGTCCCAGCAACAAAATAATCGCAACACCAAACGTGGCCACCGTTGCCCAGCAAATCACCGATGTCGCAGCATTACCACGCATTGCGCCGATTATCAGCAAGACCATTCCTGCTAAGACACAGAATAATTCCGGCAATATCGGCAATGCGCTATCCAAGCTATACTCAATCATTAAGTTGCCCTTCTCCATTTTCGTAACCATATGCCTCATCTTCATGCATGATATCACGCTCCAGACCAGACATTGAATCATACTCTACTAAACCGGCTGCTGGCTCGATATCTGCCGGATATGTGCCAGCAATCGCAGCTTCATAATTATTCACCAAATTTTTCACTGTCGCTTCAGTTCTATCCAGTACAAGACCAGGTTTAACGCCCAAAACAAAAACCAGAATAAGCAAAGGAATAAACAATGAAATTTCACGAATAGTGACATCGTTCATCTCCGATGCATCTTTATTCGCCTGCGGGCCAAACACAACGCCGCGATATAAAACCAACATGTAGGCAGCGCCCAAGATAACGCCTGTTGCCGCCAACGCCGCAATCACTGTATTGGCTTGGAATGCACCAATTAATGATAAAAACTCACCTACAAAGCCGCTTGTACCCGGAAGGCCAACAGAGCCAAGCATAAAGACCATGAAAATTACCGCGAATTTAGGCATGTTCTGAACCAAACCACCATATCTTGCGATCTCTCTTGTGTGAAGACGGTCATAAACCACGCCAACAATAAGAAATAAAGCACCAGAGATAACACCATGGCTAATCATCTGGAATATACCGCCTTGCAACCCCTGAATACTGGCAGTAAAAATACCAAGAGTCACAAACCCCATATGCGCCACAGATGAATAGGCAATCAGCTTTTTCATATCTGTTTGTACAAGCGCAACCAGTGAAGTGTAGATAATGGCAATAATAGATAGCCAGTAAACCATTTCACTGAAATACGCGGTCGCCTCCGGCATTAGCGGCAGTGAGAAACGCAAAAAACCATAACCACCCATCTTCAGCAACACCCCGGCCAGAATAACAGAACCGGCAGTCGGCGCTTCAACGTGAGCATCAGGAAGCCATGTATGAACCGGCCACATTGGCATTTTAACCGCAAAGCTTGCAAAGAAAGCCACCCATAACCACATCTGCATTTCGCGCGGAATATGACGTGTCATCAATTCAGGAATATCGGTCGTGCCTGTGTAGTAATAAATTGTCAAAAGCGCAACCAACATCAAGACAGAACCAAGAAGCGTATATAAGAAAAACTTAAACGCAGAATATATCCGGCGCGGGCCACCCCATATACCGATAATCAAGAACATCGGTATCAGTACAGCTTCGAAGAACACATAGAATAAAACGGCATCAAGCGCTATAAATGTACCAACCATAAATGTTTCTAACAGCAAGAAGGCAATCATGAATTCTTTGACGCGTGTTTTGATCGCATTCCAGCTAGATAAAATACAAATCGGTGTCAGCAATGTTGATAGCAGCACAAAGAAAACAGAAATACCGTCAACACCAACATGGTAAGAAATATTATATGCCGGCAGCCATTTGAAGCTTTCTACGAATTGAAACTCAGCTGTCGAACCATCAAAACGGACAAGCATGTACGCAGAAAGGGCAAACGCAAACAGGCTGGTGTATAAAGCCGTATAGCGCGCATTGCGTGCAACAACCTCATCACTCCCGCGTATAGTGAGAATGAAAAACGCACCGACAAGCGGTAAAAACGCAATTGCTGATAATATTGGGAAATCAATCATTTCTCTATGCTCATACCCTTAATTAAAGTCCACTGAATATGCCGGCATCATATAAGAACCACGTCAAAAGCGCGATCAACCCTATAATCATTGCAAAAGCATAATGGTAAACAAAACCACTTTGAATGCGGCCAAATATACCGCCTGTTTTTTGTGATACACTGGCAAAGCCGTCCGGGCCTAAACCATCTATCACTTTCTTATCACTGATAGAAAATAAACGTCCCAAAGATAAACTATTACGCACAAATAGGCGCTCATAGATCTCGTCAAAGAACCATTTGTTGAAGAACAATGTATGTATCGGTTTAAAGACACGC
>JAUILO010000159.1 GCA_030432775.1 Alphaproteobacteria bacterium | reverse complement strand
CATGTATCCGCTTATCGCAGAAAAAGTCATCATCCCTGATGACCGTTCCCAAGCAACCTTTATATTAAACCCGAAAGCACGCTTTCACGATGGTTCACCCATCACCGCAGAAGACGTCCTGTTTTCGTTTGAAACACTGCGCGACTACGGCCGTCCAAATATGCGCCGCGTATATAAACTGGTCAGTGAGGCAAAAATCATAGACGACCATACAATCTATTTTGCCTTTGGTGCGGGACACGATGAAGAAACAGTCATGATATTCTCTATGATGCCCGTTTTATCCAAAAACTGGTGGAAAGACCGCGCATTTGATACAGCAACACTAGAGCCGCCATTATCCAGCGGCCCTTATATGATTGATGAAATCGACCCTGGCCGCCGTATTATCTATAAAAGAAACCCCGACTACTGGGGGAAGGATTTACCGGTAAATGTCGGACATTATAATTTTGATCGTATCATTTATGATTATTTCCGTGATGATGTGGTCGCATTGCAAGCCTTTAAATCCGGCGATATTGATTTCCGCCGTGAGATGAATGCAGGAAAATGGGCCACACAATATACCTTACCCAACACACAAACAGAAATTATCAAAGAAGAATTATCACACGGAAGACCGGAACGGGTAAGATCGCTTATATTTAACACAAGACGCCCGCCCTTTGATGTGCGCGAAGTACGCCATGCTCTATCGCTTGTGCTGGATTTCAACTGGCTGAACAGCAATCTGTTCCATAATAAATACAAACGTATCGAAAGCTTCTTCCCGAACTCCATGCTCGCCGCACAAGGCAAACCGGACGAAGCCGAACTGGCTTTACTGCTACCATGGCAAGATACGCTTCCCCAAAAGGTATTCGGGCAAGCTTGGACCGCGCCACAATCAAACTCACAGCAAGAATGGCGCGTTATTTTAAGACAAGCGGATGCGCTGTTAAAACAATCCGGATGGATCGTAAAAGACGGTGTTCGCGTCCGGGCTGAAAACCCATCGGAGAAATTGGAATTTGAAATTTTGCTTGGCTCGCCCGAAGATGAAAAAATGATCATTCATTATGTCCGCGCCCTAGAACGCCTTGGCGTAAAAGCCAAAATCAGGGTGCTGGATGCCGCAGCGTTTCAAGGCCGCCTCACCAATTATGATTTTGATATGGTCAATTATTTCTGGAATAACAGCCTATCACCGGGCACAGAACAAATGCTGTATTGGAGCTGTGAGGCCGCAAAGCAAAACTCGCGCTGGAATTATGCCGGTATCTGCACCCCTGCAACCGAAGCCCTGATCAAAGGTATTGCAACTTCAAAAGATTATACAGCCCTTACCGCGCACGCCCATGCCTTGGATCGCGTGCTGACATGGGGGTATTACACCGTACCACTTTACTACACAGGAAAAGACTACGTCGCCTATCGCAGCTTTATACACCGTCCGCAAACAACACCTGTTTACGGCCTTGTTCTTGAAACATGGTGGGCCGAGCCACAGAATGAAACAGACTCTCAAAATGGAAACAACGAAAACGAAACCGGTAAATAATCAAAACTGTAAAAATACAGCGGAAAAACAGACATTGAGCCACAAGCAGCATTGAGCGTTTCATATTAGCTTGCTATGGTGAAAATGATACGAATCGTTGTTAGCAATAATATTGATTCAAAAAGATAATCTGAAAGAAGATACACTTCCCAGAAGAGATATAGCGAAGAGATATAGCCCAGATGAAAATATCACAGATAAAACCACCTATGCTCAAGACACTCACATCCCGGGCAGCGCTGATCAAACCATTATCCATTATATTGGCTTCGGGCTTTGTTATCCTCAGCCTTAATGCCTGTACATATGCCGTGGACAGAGAGCGCATCGAAGGTGAATCTCATTACTGGCAAAGAAGAACAGCAACATCAGCCACTTACACTAGAGGCCCTAAAGCCCAGCAAATGTTAAACCGTGACATTTCAGCTTGTGTTGTTGAGGTACGTGAACTGGATCGCCTAGGCGCGCTTCACCACGTATTCCCCGAAGATCCCTTATATGATCCGTCAATGGCCGAGCCGCCATCAGCACAAAGACATCTTGATTCACACGACACACCAGAACGCGATGGTTACTTGCGCTCCGAACACCTTCCATATGTCGATTTCGAAACCTGCATGCTTTATAAAGGCTGGGAACGCATGAAAAATGTTCCTTATGCCGTTGCTGAAGAATCCGAAGAAGTTTACCTGAAAACGGTTCTTGGCGAGAAATACCAAAGCACGTTTAATGCCGATGGCGATAGAATCCCTGAAGATGACGGGCAATATGATGGTTTGAACGAATAAACAAACCGTCCATACAGATCTTCAAAACGTGAGATTTTCAAAGGATCTAAATGGTTCAAAGAATTTAAAAGCCGCAGATCAAGATTTGCGGCTTTTTGCTTTCTGCCAGCACCGATCAACTGCAGCCAGAACCTGATCCTGCGATAAAGATTCCATCAAACTATGCGTCAAGGTTGAAGGGTGATACCCGTCAAAATCAATTAACTCGTCATAACTCTGCGCAGTTTTAACCATCTCGCAATGATCACCCCACGGGCTATATAGATGCGGGTAACTTGGCCCAAAAAGCCCGACTGTTGGCACGCCACAAGCCGCCGCACAATGCATTAACCCTGAATCATTGCCGATATATAAATCACACCGTGCAATTGTTGCTGCAACTGTGCCAGGATCGGCCTTTGCAATAACATTTATCTGTTTATCTTCAGCCACGCTATTTAGCACCTGATATGCTGTATCTTCCTCACCGGGCGCGGCAAAAACGGCAACACGCGCATCTTCCATAACCCCGCCCTGTTCCGTCAGTTTGGCAATAAGGGCAATATAATTTTCCGCTGGCCATGTTTTACCAATCCAGTTCGCTGTTGGTCCAATACCCAGCGTTTTCACCTTCGCATCAGAAATAAAACCAGCCGCCCTCTTATTCTGCTCTTCGCTATGCCATAAATGCGGCGCCGGTGGATTTTCAAGCTTCATGACTTGCGCATTTTGCTCAACCTTATGACGGGACTTATCAATATGAGAGGAAAATATATATCTGTGTTTGGCCACAACCAAACGAGATACAGCACTATCACGCAGATCAATCACCATATCCCACCGCGTCCCCACAACTTCTTTCCAAAAAGATATCCAGTGACGATTCATCGACTTCTTTTCAATGGCAATAACGCGCGTAACGCCTGGCACAGCATCAAACAAGCTTTTAGGCAGACCGCCGCAACCAATTGTAATCTTGGCTTCGGGGGTATTTTGCACTATATGATGTAGCAAGCCGGTTGATAAAACTGCATCGCCCAGACGGCTGGATGTAATAAATAGAACTTTCATAACATAGCTTTATAAAAGAAATGACCACAGACACAACACCATTCTTTGTTCAAATACCAAATCGCGGCTTAATCCACATCGAAGGAGAAGAGCGTTACGAATTTCTTCAGAACATCATCACCAATGATATTGAAGAACTTAAAAGCAAAGGAAGCCTTTATGCTTGCCTTCTAACGGCACATGGAAAATTTTTACATGATTTCTTTTTAATGCAAGGTGAGGATTTTATCCTGATTGATTGTGAAGGCGGCGCACGTGCCAAGGATCTATTCGGACGACTGATGATGTTCCGCCTGCGCGCCAAAGTTAAAATATCGATTGAGGACGATGTGCCGGTCTATGCGGTTTTCGGGCAATCTCCCGCCCCTGGTTTCCATGATCCGCGCAGCGCAGCTCTAGGCTGGCGCACATATAACACAAAACCGGATATTTCAGATGAAAAGCCATTTGCCTTCTGGGACACAATCCGTATAAAAAACGGCATCCCCGATGGTAGCCGCGATATGATTATCGAACAATCAAACCTGATCGAATGCAACATCGATCAAATAGGCGGCGTGTCATTTACCAAAGGGTGTTATGTAGGGCAAGAGCTTACCGCGCGCCTTCATAATCGCGGATTATCCAAAAAACATCTGTATACAGTACAATTGCCACAGGATCATCCAGAAGAAAACAATACCATCGAAATAGATGAACGCTATGTTGGTGATCTGCGCTCACGCCAAGGTAATCTTGCCCTTGCCGTTATCAAAGATGCAGAGATAGAGAAACTGGGCCAGACAACAATAAAGCTTCTGGATTAACCTAAAAAGAAGCTCGGCGTTATATGGTACTGTCCGTCATCATGTTTTTCAACAAACATATTCAAACGATTTTCATCTTCAAATGTGCCGCCCGTTCCCGGAAGCCATACGCGCAAACTTAACCCGTGTTCTGCCGCAAGATCGGCTATTTCTTTAATCACCGGATCATCATCGGGCAATTTTGGTGTGTCATAGTAATGTGTATGACCGTTAATATCCATAGACTGGCTGACTTCCCGTACCGGAAGTGTCATACCCGCATATTTATTGAATAATGATTTGATGTGGTCTTCTCTGACCGGATCGATTTCAAGTGTCATGAGGCGTGCTCCCTGTGCTCGCTATTGCCCCCCCCGACTACTCTGCCTGATATTTTTCTTATTACTCTTAAAATATAGCAATTATCGCTCGCTCACAAGGGCGTTAACGTCAGGAAGTCAATAAGAGACCTTGTCATCTTTAGCATCCCATTCTTCGAATACCGTCACCGCTTCATCGCGCAGCAAAGGAACAATAGGGATCGCACGTTCATGGCGCGGAAGTTTAACTTCTTTATATAAAAACGCATCATCAAAATCTATATAAGCCGCATCAGACTGTGTATTGCCGTAGTAAATTTTCTCGATACGTGCCCAGTAAATTGCTGATAGACACATCGGACAAGGCTCGCAACTTGAATAAATTTCGCACCCCTGAAGACTAAACGCACCTAGATTCTGGCACGCCTCACGTATAGCCATAACCTCAGCATGAGCCGTCGGATCATTTACAGTTGTCACCTGATTACGGCCGCGTCCAATGATCTGGCCGTCCTTAACAACAACCGCGCCAAACGGCCCACCGCCATGCACATGGATATTATCGCGGCTTAGCGCAATGGCCTCGCGCATATAATCTTCGGGTGTTTT
>JAUILO010000158.1 GCA_030432775.1 Alphaproteobacteria bacterium | reverse complement strand
TTTGTCAAAAAAGTCAGCTAAGTGAATGGCAAGATGCGAGGGATCGTGTAATATGATCTTCCACCTATAGTTTTATTCTATGAGTTGGAGTCGTTATATATAAATGCCATATTTCCTAAGGCTAGGGGAGTTTTCACATGACAAGTAAAAATCAATTCGCATTGCTTAAGGATCGTCGTTTTCTGCCGCTTTTCGTGACGCAGTTTCTCGGCGCATTTCATGACAATTTATTTAAGAATGCATTGGTTGTGTTGTTACTTTATGGCGTAGGAACCAGCGCAGTTCAAAATCCGGAGTTACTTGTGACGCTGGCTGCGGGTTTGTTTATTCTTCCTTTTGTATTATTTTCCGCACTGGGCGGCCAACTCGCGGATAAATTTCCGAAGCATCGTGTGATCCGGGTTGTCAAACTGGCCGAGATCGGTATAGCTGTACTTGGCGGTTTATCATTGCTCAGCGGCTCCGTAGTTTTATCATTTATCACCTTGTTTGCCTTAGGCTCACAATCTGCGTTTTTCGGACCGAGCAAATATTCGATTGTGCCCCAGCATCTTGAAGAAGATGAACTGATCGGTGGTAACGCTCTTTTGAACACGGGTACATTTCTTGCCATTTTGCTCGGCACGATTACGGGCACGGTTTTTATCACTATGGGCGCTGGCAAAGCACTTGTGGCGACTTTGTTGTTGCTTTGTGCTGTAAGCGGTTATTTTTCAAGCCGCTTTATTCCTGAGGCTGCGCCTAAAGCGCCGGATTTGAAACTCGATTATAACCCGCTGACTGAGACCATTGATATTTTGCGCCATGCGTTTTCACAGAAATCGCGTGTTGTGCGCTCGATTATGGGTGTAGCGTGGTTTTATTTTTTAGGCGGCATGTTTATGGCGCAAATGCCCAATTACACCGAAAGCACGCTGGGCGGTAATGAACATGTTCTGGCATTCTTTATGGTTCTGTTCTCTGTCGGTATTGCTATTGGCGGGCTTGTGAATAATAAGCTGTTGAAAGGCCGTGTTGAGGCCTTATACGCGCCGCTGGCCGTGCTGGGTATTACAATTTTCTCGATTGATTTATATTTTGCGGGTGGTGCGATTAGCAATGTCACAGGGCAGGCTTATACGATTGGCGAATTTTTAAGTGTGGCATCACATTGGCGCGTGGTGGTTGATATTGCGATGGTGGCGTTATGTGGCGGGATGTTCGTTGTGCCGCTGAATGCCATTATTCAATATTATGCCCCCGAAGATACGCGCGCGCGGGTTTTGGCGGCAAGCGCGATTGTGAATGCGCTATTTATTGTTGGGTCTTCTGTCTTGTCGGCATTGTTGTTACTGGCTGGGTTTGAGGTGCGTGAGCTATTCTTGACCTTTGCAATTATGAACGCCTTTGTCGCAATTTATATCTGTAAATTATTGCCCGATTACTTATTTAAAACACTGATGCAGGTTTTGTTTAAACTTCTCTATAAGGTTGAAGTGCGCGGACTCGAGAATTTCGAAAAAGCAGGGCCGCGCGCCGTTATTGTCGGTAATCATGTGTCTTTGCTAGACCCGCCGCTTTTGGCTGCATTTTTACCTGGGCGCCCTATGTTCGCGGTTAATAGTTTTGTCGCCAATTGGTTCTGGGTAAAGCCGTTTTTAAAGCTGGTTGATGCTTTCCCGCTAGATCCAACCAATCCGTTTTCTATGAAAGGCTTAATTCGCAAAGTTGAAGAAGATCGCCATGTTGTGATTTTCCCTGAAGGTCGTCTAAGCGAAACAGGCGGGTTGATGAAGGTGTATGATGGGCCGGGTATGGTTGCCGATAAGGCAGATGCCATGATTTTGCCTGTGCGCCTTGATGGCGTGCAACACACGCCTTTTGCACGCCTGAAAGGTAAAGTGCCGCTTAAAAGCTTCCCGAAAATTACGATCACTATTCTGGAGCCGCGTAAGTTCAAGGTGGATGAGAAGCTTCGCGGACGTGCAAGACGCGCTGCGGCAGGAAGACAGTTATATGATTTAATGGAAGATATGATGTTCATCACAGGTGACCGTGAACAGACATTATATGAAGCTATGCTAAAGGCGCGCTATGTAAATGGAGGTGATGCTGTTATCGCCGAGGACATAGAGCGTAAACCGCTTGTGTTTAAAAAGCTGATACAGGGATCTGTTGTTTTGGGCCGGCAATTAGAACGTATTACAGATAAGGGTGAAAATGTCGGTTTGATGTTGCCTAATTCTGTGGCCGCAATTGTAACATTCTTTGGTCTGCAGGCCTTTGGTCGTGTTCCTGCGATGCTTAATTTTTCAGCCGGTGCTTTGGCGCTAACCTCGGCGTGCCAAACAGCCAAAATTAAAACAGTGCTGACCTCAAGACGTTTTGTGGAGCTTGGCCGTCTGGATGATGTGATCGAGGAAATATCTAAACATGCAGAGCTTGTTTATCTGGAAGATATAAAACAGAATATCTCTTTGATGGATAAACTCTCCGGATTCATGAGCAATGCGGCTAAAATCCACCGTAAGCAGAATGTTGATATGACCGACCCTGCGATCATTCTGTTTACGTCCGGTTCTGAAGGAGTGCCCAAAGGCGTAGTTTTGAGCCATGAAAACATCATGAGCAATATTGTACAGCTATCCTCGCGCGTTGATTTTAATCGTCAGGATATTGTGTTTAACTGTTTGCCGATGTTCCACTCCTTCGGTTTAACGGGTGGTACGTTGTTGCCGATTTTATCGGGTGTGAAGACGTTCTTATATCCAAGTCCCTTGCATTACCGGATCGTGCCCGAGCTTGTCTATTCATCCAATGCGACCATAATGTTTGGTACGGATACGTTTTTATCCGGCTATGCGCGTATGGCCAATCCGTATGATTTTTATCGTATGCGCTATATTTTCGCAGGGGCAGAGAAGGTGAAGGAAGAAACGCGCCAGATTTATATGAACCGCTTTGGTGTACGAGTGCTGGAAGGCTATGGAGCAACCGAGACTGCTCCGGCGCTGGCATTGAATTCGCCGATGCATTTAAAGCCAGGCTCTGTCGGGCGTTTGTTATCCGGTGTAGAATATAAGCTCGAAGAGGTGCCGGGTGTTGATATGGGGGGGCGTTTATTCGTTAAGGGGCCTAATATCATGCTTGGTTATTACAAGGCAGATAATCCGGGCGTATTGGAGGCGCCGGAAGGTGGTTGGTATGATACCGGCGATATCGTTGATATTGATGAAGCAGGATATGTCACGATCTTGGGGCGCGCCAAACGCTTTGCTAAAATTGCGGGTGAAATGGTGTCGCTAACAAGTGTGGAGACTCTGGTGCATGCTGTGTATCCTGATAATGATCATGCTGTTGTCAGTATTCCTGATGCCCGTAAGGGGGAGCAGCTGGTTCTGGTAACGACGAATCCTGATGCCCGTAAGGAAGACTTATCACAATACGCATCCAAGAATGGTGTCAGTGAACTTGCCGTACCAAAAACAATTCTGGTAACAGAAGAACTTCCGGTACTGGGGAGCGGTAAAACCGATTATCCGGGGGTAAGTGAATATGTTGAGAGTCAGCTTGAGAAGGCAGCGTAACGGTTTCTATGCCTATGTCTGTATGAGGTTCGCTTTTTGCTAGATCAGGGACATTATAAATTTAATGCCGTAGCCCAAAGTGAGAACAGTAAGGAGGCTGGCGGTCCATATGCCGATGAACCAGCCCCATTGTTTGAGCTTGGTGTGATTTTTTGCGCTATCTCTCTCTGGCGCAGGTTTCACATTGATATGTTTAGTATCCGTGCTCATCACTCGCCTTTCCACGGAAAATGTAATAGCAATAGCCGGTATAGCCCAGAATAATAGGTAGCATAATACTGACACCCACCAACATGATAGAGAGACTTTCTGGTGCAGCGGCAGCTTTCCAAAGGCTGATCTCGTAAGGCACGGCGTAAGGCCATAGGCTGATCGCAAGGCCAATAAAGCCCATGACAAAAATCAGAATGCTACAAATGAAGGGTAAGAATTCTTTGCCCTTTTTCAGGCTGTAAATAAGGAGGGCGAATAACAATGCCGTGATAACTGGTATTGGTAATAGCCAGAAAAACAGCGCGCCGAACCACCGGATATGAATGTCGTTTTCAAGATGGGGAACCCATAGGCTGACGATGCCCATAGAAAGCACAACAAAAAGCAGGATGTATTTGGCGATGCGCCGTGACCAGTTTTGCAATTCGCCGTCTGTTTTCATGATAAGCCATGTAGAGCCGAGTAAGATATAGCCGCTTACAACGCCGATACCTGTCATAAATGAGAACGCAGAAAGCCAGTCAAAAGCAGAGCCAGAAAAGCTTCGGCCTTCTACTGTGATACCTTGTACGATACCGCCAAGGATCATGCCTTGCATCATAGCTGCGCCAAGGGAGCCGAAGTGAAATGCGTAATCCCATATTACGCGTGATTTATTGGCTTTAAACCGGAATTCAAATGCGACACCCCGAAAGATAAGGCATAAAAGCATGGCAATCACCGGGATGTACATAGCAGGCATGACCACCGCATAGGCAAGCGGGAACGCGGCAAAAAGGCCGCCGCCACCTAAAACAAGCCATGTTTCATTCCCGTCCCAGAACGGGGCAATAGAATTCATCATTTTATCGCGGCATTTATCCGACGGGGCGAAAGGGAATAATATACCAAGCCCAAGATCAAAACCGTCAAGCAGTACATAAAGCAAAACTGCCGTGCCAATCAGCCCTGCCCAAATAAGCGGAAGATCTATGATATTTTCGAAGCTAAACATGTTTTATTGTTCCTTCTCTGCCGGATGGGTAAAAGGGGCGGCAAGCTTGCCGTGTTCTTTAAATCCTTCATCTTGCGTGTCGATGCCTTGTCTGATCAATTTAATAATATAGTAGGTGGCCGCGCCAAATAAGACGGTGTAGACGACAACAAAGGCCAGCAGTGAGAGCGCCACATGTTCGCCAAGTACCGGAGATACCGCATCTGATGTGCGGATCACGCCATACGCCACATAAGGCTGTCTACCGACTTCAGTGACGAACCAGCCCGCCAGAAGCGCTATGAAGCCTGCCGGTGTTAATGCCATGCACCAGAGCTGGAACAACCGACTATCAAATAGTTTTTTACGCAGGAATAAAATGACGGCCATAATACCGGTCAAGATCATTGCCATGCCAAGGCCAACCATGACACGGAACGACCAAAATACAA
>JAUILO010000003.1 GCA_030432775.1 Alphaproteobacteria bacterium | reverse complement strand
CGATTGATAAAACGGCATCATATTCGCCGCTGGCCAGAATTTCTTCTAGCTCATCTACGCCACATATTGTAATCATTCTTCTTTAATATACGAAAGAAATGGAAAAGTCATGTTTGTTAGCGCCTATTTGACTATTGATGACTCGCCAACCCGAAAAACAGCGGATTTGGTGCGTTTTTTAGTGGAACATGATATTCAGGCTCTATTTTTTGCACGTGGTGATTTTTTGGAACTAGACCCGCAGCCAGTGATAGATGCAATTAAACAGGGCATGGTGATTGGTAATCACAATTACTCGCACACCCGCGCCAGCCAGATGAGCTATGCGCAATGCGTTGGTGAAATCGAACGGACGCAGGCCTTGATTGATGTGGCCTATGAAGAGGCAGGTGTGTTACAGGAACACAAATATTTCCGTTTTCCGCATATGGATCGTGGCGCTGGAGGCTGGGTCATCGATTATGATGCCGCTCCGGAATATAAAGATCACCTCATGCCCTTATTCGCTGACGGCCTGAATGTAAGCCTTGATAAGCCATCGCAGGTGCAAATTGAAAACAAACACAGGCTTCAGGATTATTTGAAAAATAATGGTTACAGCAAGCCGTTTCAGGATGTGTCGTTTGATTGGTATCAAAATTCTGAGATGGCCAGTGCCATTGATGCGATGTACAGTTTTTCAACCAGCGACTGGATGTTAAGCCAAAGACACCTCGCGCGGGACTGGCCGTATAAGACCCTTGAGGATTTACAAGGCAAGATTGATAAAGAACTCTTATCTGATAGTACAAGCCCGCATATTGTTCTAGCGCATGACCAAGAGGAGATATGCCTCAAAACACTTGCATTAATAGGGTATATGCTGGATAAAGGTGTGGAATTTCTACCTATAAAATAAAGTGAATACGTATAGATATTAATAATAAAAATAGACGGGTGATAAGCATGAGTATTGAAAATCCATTTACAATTACAATTATCGCAGATTACGGCCCATTATCGGATATGGCGTTTTCTGAAGTCACACAAAATATTCACCACCAGATGGATGGTTTGGCCGTTCGTGTAAAAGAATATTCCGTGCCGGTTTTTGATACGGTACAAACAGGTTTTATGCTCGCCCAGACTGCAATAAACAGTCAGCTTGGTGATAAGCATTTGTTTTTTGTGAACACGGCGCCGCGTCATGATGATGCCAATCCTCGTTCTGATTCTGCGGGCGAGAAGCTGGTTTATATGAAGCTGAGAAATGGCGTGCGTATTATTGGGGTGAATAGTGGTCATTCGCTATCTTTCGTTAAAGATCAAGCTGAAGAAATCCGGGTTCTGGATGTAGCCAATGAAGGATCACAGTTCCGCTCACGTGATTTCTACCCAACTATCCTGACCGAGATTGCCAAGGGTAATGATTCAGCAATTCTTGATAAGGAACCGCATATCAGCGATGTGGTCGATAATGTAGTTGGTTTTGTCGATGGTTACGGTAATTTGAAATGTACTATTGATCCGGCCGATGTTGAAAATTTCATGGGTGAGTTTGTTGCAGTTGAAATTAACGGTCATAAACATTTTGCCAAGGTCGGACGTTCTATTTTTGATGTGCCGGACGGGTATTTATGTATGGCCAAAGGCAGCTCTGGCTGGGATTTGCCGGATGGTACGCGCCGTGAGTTCGTCGAAGTTGTGCGCCGTAGTGGCAATGCATTCCGTGACTTTGGCAAGCCAGCAGGCGGAGATAAAGTGACATTTACAAAAATGTAATGCAGAGCTGCTTTGGTCTGAGTTAAATTAAAGTCATGTGGAGGGGGAGACATGAGCCGTAAAGTTACAAATATTTTATACAAGATATCATCAATGGCCACAGCACCAATGACGCCGCGCGTGCGTTCAAAAACAAAAGCGGCGCTGGTATCCCGTATAAATTCTGACCTCACCCATAATGTGGAAACAGGTTTGGGTGACTTAAAATTTCTTACAAATCGTGGTTCAAACATTGCGGCGGCTGTTTCCGGCTTTTTAAATGACGAGCCGGAGACCCTGCAATGGATTGCAGGTATGAAAAAGGGGGAAACATTTTGGGATATTGGCGCAAATATCGGTCTTTATAGCCTATATGCCGGATTGCGCAAAGATCTTGATGTGTATGGTTTTGAGCCAAGCGCCCTGAATTACGGATTAATGGCTGAGCATATTGTTCTGAACAAGCTGGATAAGCATGTCAACGCGCTCTGTATTGCTTTTGGCGAGGAAACCGCCCTTCTAAAACTTTATGGCGCATCGGCTGATGCCGGTCACGCCAGTAATAGTGTTGGTGAAGCTGCAAACCAGTTCGGCGAGTTTGAAGTGTCGTATGAACAAATGGTTCCGGTTTATACAATGGATGATTTCTGCAGCCAGTTTGACTGCAAAGCGCCGGATCATTTAAAGCTGGATGTTGATGGGCTCGAAGCCAATATTCTGCGCGGGGGACCTAAAACCTTAAGCAAAATTGGTTCACTGATGATCGAGATTGAAGGCGCGCAAGACAGACAAGATGAAATTCTGAGTTTGATCAAAGCCTCTGGTCTTACAGAACAGGAACTGGATATAAAAGGCATTAAAGCGCGCAATCGTTTGTTCGTTAGAGCTTGATTTTTATTCTGGTTCTGCTTAGTAATATAATTCTTCGATGATTGCGGGTGTAGCTTAATGGTAAAGCCCTAGCCTTCCAAGCTAGTCATGAGGGTTCGATTCCCTTCACCCGCTCCATTTTAGTTCGTCTATTACTTTCAAATTCGCTTAAAAAAGACGATAGTCGAAAACAAAAATATAAGAGCGGATTGATAAGAAAATCATTAAAACAAGAGATTACAGGGAAGCAGTCTTCAAAGAAATATAGATTTCTTTGTAATGCAAATGAATGATTGTTCTTTATCTGAATAAGATCGGTACGTTTTTATTACAGTGACTTCTTATTTTATGTTTTGGAATAGGGATTCTATGGGGCGTATGGGAGCTGCTATTAATCCCTTCGTTGGTGAAGAAGCGTAATGGTGAGATAGCAAAGCAAATATTGATAGAGCAAAAAGCTATGACTTCAGTTTAGTTATTCATTCTTATACTCGTAGAAAATCATTGCAGCGATACCTCGGAATATAAGAGTTGTAATAAGAAATGATGGAATTGAATATTTCCAAGCCATGCCATACCAAATCAGTAGGTCAATTATATCAAGAGAAATGATTGATATGACGACTAAGCCTGCATTAATCATTGGTAAAGCACTGATTGTTCCAGCGGGCACGAGTACAGGGAATACAAGAAACGCAGCTGTGAGAGTAAACATCCATTTTTTCTTTTTAGCTGTCCAGTCTGTACGTTTTATGAAGAACGCGAGTAGTCCGATTGCAAAAGCTGAAAGAATTACAGGTAGGATAAAAATCAGGTGCATGTACGAAGTAGCCTTTCATTAATCAGCTTCATTACTCTCTTCAATATAACGAATATATACATCACATGCTGTTTCGACAAATGCTGTTCTTGTTTCTGTGCTTGTGATGATAGATGCTTTATCTAAACGAGACTCATTGAAAGAAGGTGATGTGTGATACAGACTGTGATACAAATGCGTTGATTTTGAGTTCCCAGCCTATAAGTAACTGTTAATAAACAATGATTTAAGAAATGGAGCAGATTCCCTTCACCCGCTCCATTTTCTCTTTGTCAGCCTATAAGGGGCGGGCCATCCCTGATTTCTAAGAGCTTCGTGCGTATGTCTGTACTGGGAGCTGTGGCAAGCGGGGCATTTATAATTTGACGGTAGTGTTTAAAACCACTTCATCTTTTTAAAGATTACGACTTGCATAATAATGACAATAGTCAGAATGCCGCAGAAAATGGCGAAGGCGAAAGGGTTGTCAGAGCCCGGAATGCCGCCGACATTAATGCCAAGAAGTCCTGTCAGGAAGCCAAGCGGCAGGAAAATCGCTGCGATAATTGATAGCAAATACATGTTTTTGTTCATGCGATCTGCAAGGCCATTGGCAAGTTCGTCTTTTATAATTTGCGCCCGTTCGCGGATGATGTCTAAATCCTCTATATAACGTATTACACAGTCCAGGCTTTCCTGAAGGTGACGTTTATGCGTATGCACCAGCCATGATTGTTCTGATGTGCGCAAATGTGCCATCACATCACGTTGTGGTGCGATGTAACGTCGCAGGATTATAGCGCGTTTGCGAATGGCGTTTAGCGGTTGACGTTCGGCCGGATCAGGTTCTTCCATGACGTTTTCTTCAACATCATCAAGACTTTCATTTAATTGAGAGAATATAGGCTCCATTCTTTCGAAAAGACGGGCAGAAAGCATCGTGATAAACTCGCCGGAATCTTTGGGGCCTTTATCTTCCATAAGGCGTTGGTAAATGTCCTGTGTGGCTTTTAACGGGCGGCGCTGGATGCTGATGATACGGTGTGCATCAACCCATAACCGTATGGAGATCATATCTTCCGGCTTGGCGTTTTCATTCAGGTTCACCCCGCGTAAAATCATCAATACGCCTTCTTCGAACTCTAAAATACGTGGCCGTGTTTCATCCGCCAGCAACGCATCAACAATGATATGGTCCAGGTATTTAAGTTCCTGATGGATCCATTGACGGCTTTCCGGTTTTGTAAGGTCAAGGTGAACCCATGCCAGTGTTTCGGCCTTGATTGTGTTTGAAATCTCGTCGCCTGATAGAACTTTACCGGATCCGTCACCATTTATCTGTGCGGCAAAAATTATACCTTGATCATTTTCCAACTGTCTTCGCCTTATTTGTTGTTTTTACCTGAAGTGTTTCCGCAGAACGGATATGGATGTCACGTTGCGGGAATGGAATTTCAATGCCGTGTTCTTTGAATCTGTTCCAGATTTCAAACAGAACTTCGCTTTGGGGACCCCATCGACCCTCAGTCACATCCTTGACCCAGAAATGCAGCGTGAAATCAACTGAGCTATCGCCAAAGTTACGTAAGTAACATTGTGGCTCTGGTTCTTTGATGCATTTGGGGTGCGCTTTGGCTGCTGCCAGTATGATTTCGCTGGCCTGCTTGATGTCCGAATTGTAAGAGACGCCGATATTAATTTCTATACGGCCTTTGGTGTTGCTGAGGGTCCAGTTTACAACACGGCTTGTGATGAAATCCTCGTTCGGTAATAAAATTTCGCGGCTGTCAAAGGTTTCGATCAGTGTGTAACGTGCGTGAGCCTTGCGGACAAAGCCGAACGTGCCATCGTTTAATTCGATTAAATCGCCTTCTTCAACGGATTTTTCAAGCAAAAGAATAATACCGCTGATGAAGTTCGATGCAATTTTCTGCAAGCCAAAACCAAGACCGATACCAACAGCACCACTGAAAACAGTCAATGTCGTAAGATCAATGCCCAGAATATCCAGCGCGATAACAAAGGATATAACATATATGCCGATTTGCACGAGTTTGAGGATAAGGGCTTTATTCGCCGCCCGCACTTTGGTGAGCAGGCCAATTCGCTTTTCCGCTACGTCTGATGCAATGGCCGCTGTCCAGAATATCAATACGATAATAAGGATCGCTTTCATTGCTTGATATAAGGTGATTTTGTAATCGCCGATTTTGAAAGATGCTTCATCGATATCGGTGTATTTTTTGACGATATCTCCATGCTCTGTCATGCCGGTCACAATGATAGCGGCAAAAGCGATGAAAACCAGCCATTTTGCGATGGCGCCTTTGGGTTTAACGAGTGTGATCCATATGTTTTTCATGACATCAATATAACCGTTTTTTTGTAATCTGAAAGCTGAAATAGACGCAATCCCACAATATCCGCCAATAAGATTGCGCTTTTTTGTCTTGAGCGGAGGTGGTATACAATAGGTGAATTTGTAAATAAAAAATACAAATATAAAATAGGGAATACCATTATGCTTGGGGAAAAGCTTAAATCTATTTGGCATAAAATAATCGGACGTGATCCACGGATGAATGATGACGGTACAATGACGACCAAACATGGCCGCCACATTATTCCGTATTCTGTTGAGGTAACAGGCAGCGGCGGCATACAAACCAATGTGGCCGATTTCATAAGCCAGCCGCGTGTACGCGAAATTGCAAAACAGCTTGATGCAGTTGATTTTGGCAAAGGTGATTCTGTTTCTCTGGATGTCGATACCGGTGATTTTTACCTGCATACGGCTGAAGACGACCAAAACCCCGATACGTTTCGCGAGCCGCTGGGCCAGATTGACGTCGAACTCGAAGAAGGTATGTTAAAACATGCGCTTCAGATGAAAAAGATGAAATATCTGTTCGGGGATTGCAGCCCGTCCAACCCGATTGTTCTGGACGAATCTACAGGCCGTGTTTATCCGGCTAATGCCCCTGAAAAGACTCGTGGCTTTGTTAAACTCGGACCAACGGTGCATCGCTAGGTTTTCTGTAAATATCGAGACTGAATATGGCGTTTGCCGTTTTTCGAATTTGCATAAAATGTGTTTTTCCTACTTTTTTTGCCTGCTAAAAGGCTTCTGGACTAAAAACCCATTGACAGGCGTGATTAACTCTCTTAAATGACTGGAAATTATGGTTGTAGGCGGTATAATGCCGGACTTGAATATTGAACATTCACATTCGATTTAAAGAATTGTTCTTGGATTTGATGTGTAGCACTGACTAACAAGAGAGATGAGGAACTTGTAAAATGAGTAAACAGAAATTTGAGCGTAACAAGCCGCACGCGAATGTTGGAACAATTGGTCACGTTGACCATGGTAAGACAACATTGACAGCCGCGATTGCAAAGATCTTTGGAGCTGGCGAGAGTGTTGATAACATCGACAAAGCGCCTGAAGAGAAGGCTCGTGGTATTACAATTTCAACAGCACACGTTGAGTATGAGACAGAGAACCGTCACTACGCACACGTAGACTGTCCAGGTCACGCAGACTATGTGAAGAACATGATCACCGGTGCTGCGCAGATGGATGGCGGTATTTTGGTTGTGAACGCAGCGGATGGTCCAATGCCACAAACACGTGAACACATTCTACTTGCACGTCAGGTTGGTGTTCCTGCGCTTGTTGTTTTCTTGAACAAAGTGGATCAGGTTGATGATGAAGAGCTATTGGAATTGGTTGAAATGGAAGTACGTGAACTTCTAAGCGAATACGAATTTCCTGGTGATGATATTCCTATCATTAAAGGTTCAGCGCTGGCAGCTGTTGAGGGTCGTGATCCTGAGATTGGCGAGAACGCGGTAAGAGAATTGCTTGCAGCGGTTGATTCATATATTCCACAGCCAGAGCGTGCTGTTGATCAGGCATTCTTGATGCCTATCGAAGATGTATTCTCAATTTCTGGTCGTGGTACAGTGGTAACAGGCCGTATTGAGCAAGGCGTATTGAACGTGAACGACGAGATCGAGATTGTTGGTATTCGTGATACACAGAAAACAATTTGTACAGGTGTAGAGATGTTCCGTAAGTTGCTTGACCGTGGTGAAGCGGGCGACAACGTTGGTGCACTACTTCGTGGTACAAAGCGTGAAGAAGTTGAGCGTGGTCAGGTTTTATGTAAGCCTGGTTCAATCAAGCCACACGCGAAGTTCGAAGCGGAAGCATACATTCTGTCAAAAGATGAAGGTGGTCGTCACACACCATTTTTCGCGAACTACCGCCCACAGTTTTACTTCCGTACAACGGACGTAACAGGTGAAGTACAGTTACCAGCTGGTACAGAGATGGTTATGCCTGGCGATAATGCAAGTTTCGGCGTTGAGCTGATTGCACCGGTTGCCATGAGTGAAGGTCTACGTTTCGCTATTCGCGAAGGTGGCCGTACTGTTGGTGCTGGCGTTGTATCAAAAATCGTTGAGTAAGGTAAGAAACAATGGAAACGCAAAGCATTAGAATTCGTCTACGCGCATTTGATCATCGCATTCTTGATGTATCAACAGCCGAGATTGTGAACACAGCAAAAAGAACAGGCGCACAAGTTCGTGGTCCAGTTCCGCTACCAACCCGTATTGAAAAATTTACGGTTATTCGTAGCCCGCACGTTCACAAAAAGACGATGGACCAGTTTGAAATGCGGACTCACAAGAGATTGCTGGATGTTGTTGAGCCAACTCCACAGACGATTGATGCTTTGATGAAGCTGGATCTACCTGCTGGTGTTGATGTTGAAATTAAGATTATGGATCAGTCAGCTGCTGCGTAATTGATAACTAGGAAAGTTAAGTTTTAAAACTTTAATTTGAGGATAGGACGATGAGAACAGGCGTCATTGCACGTAAGGAAGGAATGTCAAGGATCTTTGATGAAGATGGCAAACACATTCCAGTCACAGTGCTTAAAATTGATAATTGCCAAGTGGTTGCTATTCGGGACCAGGAGAGAGACGGCTATGTAGCTGTTCAACTCGGTGCCGGTAAAGCCAAGGTAAAAAGAACTTCGAAAGCAAATCGCGGTCATTTCGCTAAGGCTAAAGTTGAGCCTAAGAAAAAAGTCGCTGAGTTTCGTGTGAATCCAGAGAATATTCTGGAGCTTGGTGCTGAAATTGGTTGTAACCATTTCCTTCCTGGCCAGTATGTTGATGTGACAGGTCGTTCTATCGGTAAAGGTTTTGCCGGTGCGATGAAACGTCACAACTTCGGTGGTATGGAAGCGTCTCACGGTGTGTCTATTTCACACAGAGCGCATGGTTCGACAGGTCAGTGTCAGGATCCGGGTAAAGTTTTCAAAGGTAAGAAAATGGCCGGTCACATGGGTGATGCGACTGTTACTACACAAAGCTTGCAAGTGATTGCTATTGATGAGGAAGACAATTTGGTTTTGGTTAAAGGTGCAGTGCCTGGACCTAAATCTGGTTGGGTCTTTATCAAAGACGCAGAGAAAAAGGCTCTACCAGAAGGTGTCCCATTCCCGGCTGGTCTAGTAGCAAGTAATGCGGCTCCTGCTGCAGTTGAAGAAGCTGCAACTGAAGAAGCTGTGGTCGAAGAGACAGTTGAAGAAGCAAACGTAGAAGCGCAAGCACCTGCGGAAGCCGAGACAGCTGAAGAGAAAAAGCCAGAAGAAAAAGGTGAGTAGCCATGAAGGTTGCAGTTAAAAATTTAGAAAATAAAGATGCCGGGGAAGTAACCCTAGAGAAATCAGTGTTTGATGTTGAAGTTAAGCCTGATGTTCTTCACAGAGTTACAACATGGCAGTTGGATAAAAGACGCGCTGGCACACATAAAGTGAAAGAGCGTGGCGAAGTTTCCGGTCGTGGTAAGAAACCATGGCGTCAAAAAGGAACTGGCCGTGCACGTGCTGGTGATTTGAAACGTCCTCAGGACCGTGGTGGTGGAGTAGTATTTGGCCCACAACTACGCAGCCATTCTACAAGCATGCCGAAGAAAATTCGCAGTCTTGCTATGAAAATGGTGTTGTCTATTAAAGGTCAGAGCGGCAAGTTGATTGTGCTTGATAGCGAAGCTATTAAATCACACAAAACAAAGCCTATGGCTGATGCGCTGAAGAAAATGGGCATTGAGTCTGCAGTTATTATTGGTGGCGAAGAAATCGATGTGAACTTTGCAAGAGCAGTTGCAAACATTCCTTTGGTTGACGTTCTTCCGTCTAAAGCGGCTAACGTGTATGACATTCTGCGTCGTGACACACTTGTGCTTACTACACAAGCTGTTACAGATCTGACAGAAAAGTTGAAAGGATAGTAACTATGGCTAAAGCGAAAACAAAAACTCAGGCACAAGAGTGGATGTATGATATCATTCGTCACCCTGTTGTGACCGAGAAATCTATGATGGGTTCCGAGCATGGTCAGGTCACTTTTAAAGTGCCTCTATCTGCAACGAAGCCAAAGATTAAATCTGCTATTGAAACATTGTTTGATGTGCAGGTTAAAGGTGTAAACACGATCGTTCAAAAAGGTAAAACAAAGCGCACAAAAGGTATCGTTGCACGTCGCAGCGATTTCAAAAAAGCGATTGTTACTTTGGTTGATGGTCAAATGATTGATTTTGGATCTGGCGTTTAAAAATAAACGATAGGACCGGGGTTTAAGTAAATAGAATTAAAACAGAAAGAGTTTGAAGGGCAAAACAGATGGCTTTGAAAACATACAAACCAACATCAAATGGCCGCCGTCAACTGGTAACAGTTGATCGTAAGGATATTTGGAAAGGCAAGCCTGAGAAATCTTTGACCGAAGGGAAGAAGAGAACAGGCGGCCGTAACAATAAAGGTCGTATCACGACACGTCATATTGGTGGTGGTCACAAACAAAGATACCGCGTAATCGATTGGAAACGTGATAACTTCGGTGTTGAAGGTACAGTTTTGCGTTTGGAATATGATCCGAACCGTACAGCCTTTATTGCTCTAGTCGAATTTGAAGGTGGCGAAAAGCGTTACATTATTGCTCCACAACGTATGAGCGCTGGCGATAAAGTTGTTGCTGACGAGAAAACAGACGTGAAGCCTGGTAATGCGATGCGTTTGAAAAACATGCCTGTTGGTACAATCATCCATAATATTGAGATGAAACCAGGTAAAGGCGCACAAATGTGCCGCGCTGCAGGGACATATGGACAGCTTGTTGGTCGTGATCAGGGCTATGCACAGATCAAACTAACATCTGGTGAGCTTCGTGTCGTTCGTCAGGAATGTATGGCAACAGTAGGTGCTGTATCAAACCCGGACAACATGAACACAAACAAAGGTAAAGCCGGTCGTAACCGTTGGCTCGGTAAACGCCCGACAGTACGTGGTGTTGTCATGAACCCTGTTGATCACCCACATGGTGGTGGTGAAGGCCGTACATCAGGTGGTCGCGATCCAGTGACACCTTGGGGTGTGCCGACTAAGGGTTACAAAACACGTAAGAACAAAGCGACTGATAAATTTATTATCCGCCGCCGTAATGCGAAAAAATAAGAAATAGGAAAGAAGAGATATGGCTCGTAGTGTTTGGAAAGGACCTTTTGTTGACCGTCATCTACTTAAGAAAGTAGAAGCAATTTTGACAGGTGGCAAAAAGGATATGGTTAAAACATGGTCACGTCGTTCAACGATATTGCCACAGTTTGTTGGTTTGACATTTGGTGTTCATAACGGGAAAAAATTCATTCCTGTGCTTGTAACAGATCAGATGATCGGTCACAAATTAGGCGAGTTCGCACCGACACGCACATATTATGGCCACGGCGCTGATAAAAAAGCCAAAAGAGGTTAACGCCTAAGGCGAGAAGAGAAGGATTAAGACGATGAGTAAAGCAGCTAACGGTAGACGCGTTGCAGATAACGAGGCCAGAGCAACAGCCAAATATATTGGCGGTAGTGCTCAGAAGCTGAATTTGATTGCGCAAACTATTCGTGGAAAGAAAGTGGATCGTGCGTTGATCGATTTAGAATTCAACCCACGTCGCGCCTCACATGATGTGAAACAGGTTCTTCAATCTGCTGTTGCAAACGCAGAGAACAACCACGGGCTTGATGTTGACCGTCTATATGTTGCTGAAGCAACAGTAGGTAAGTCAATTAAGATGAAACGTTTTCGTGCAAGAGCACGTGGCCGAGCAGCAAAGATTGAGAAGCACTTTAGCCGTATCAATATTGTTGTAAGAGAACGCGCAGAATAGAAAAGACAAGATAGGATTGAATTATGGGACAAAAAGTTAACCCGATCGGATTACGCGTAGGTATTAACAGAACTTGGGACTCTCGTTGGTTCGCAGGTAAGGATTATGCAGACAAACTTCTGCAGGACCTTAAGCTACGTGAATACATTAAAGAGCATCTGAAAGCAGCTGGTATCAGTAGAGTGATTATCGAGCGTGCAGCACAGAACACTACGATTACGGTATATACTGCTCGTCCCGGCGTTATTATTGGTAAAAAAGGTGCGGATATTGAAACTTTGCGTAAAGATTTGTCTCGACGTGCCGGTAGCGATGTTTCATTGAACATCATTGAAATTCGTAAGCCAGAGATTGATGCTCAGCTAGCAGCTGAAGGTGTATGTCAACAGCTAGAGCGTCGTGTATCTTTCCGTCGTGCCATGAAACGTGCTGTTCAATCAGCTCAGCGTTTTGGTGCTGAAGGTGTTCGTATTGCAGTGTCTGGTCGTTTGGGCGGCGCAGATATCGCGCGAACAGAATGGTACCGTGAAGGACGCGTTCCACTACACACACTACGTGCTGATTTGGATTACGGTTTTTCCGAAGCTTTGACAACATACGGTATTATCGGCGTTAAAGTATGGATCTACAAAGGCGACATTATGGAGCACGATCCAATGAGCCGTGACAAAAGAATTCAAGAAAGCCAAGGTGGCGCTCCACAACAACGTGGCGGAGCACCTCGCAAGTAAGCAGCTTGATTGAAAAGTAAATAGAAGAAGATTTAAATTATCTGATTTAAGAGAGATAGAACGATGTTAAGTCCAAAAAAGACGAAATTTAGAAAACAACATAAGGGCCGCATTCATGGTAATGCCAAAGGTGGCACTCAGTTGAATTTTGGAGCATTTGGTTTGAAAGCTTTGAACCCTGAGCGTATTACAGCGCGTCAGATCGAAGCAGCTAGACGAGCAATGACACGTCACATGAAACGTCAAGGTAAAGTATATATCCGTATATTCCCTGATGTTCCTGTTTCGAAAAAACCATTGGAAGTTCGTCAAGGTAAAGGTAAAGGTTCTGTCGAATATTGGGCATGTCGTGTCAAACCTGGCCGTATTTTATTCGAACTTGAAGGCGTTTCAGAAGAAGTAGCAAGAGAAGCATTGTCTTTGGCTGCTGCGAAATTACCAATCGACACTAAATTCGTTAGCCGCGTTGGCAGCTAAGAGTCGAGTATTTAAGGAGAAAGAGCCATGAAGGCTGTAGATTTAAGATTAAAAACAGAAGACGAACTGACAAAAGAATTGCTGGCTTTGAAGAAACAGCAGTTAAACTTACGTTTTCAGTTGTCACAAGGGCAGCTCGGCAACACAGCGCAAATTCGCACTGTGCGCCGTAAAGTGGCCCAAATTAAAACAATACTTGCAGAAAAGGGCAATGTTGATGTACAACAATCGGCCAAGGTTAAAAAAGCTCCTGTAGCGAAGAAACCTGCTGCAAAGAAAGCAGAACCAAAAGCGGCCGCAGCCAAGAAACCTGCAGCTAAGAAAACAACAAAAAAGGAGACCGTTAAGAAGGCTGATAAATAAGCCGGAAGCGGATCGTAAATAGGAGTAGAGATATGCCACGTCGTATATTGGAAGGATCGGTTGTTAGCGATAAGATGGACAAGACTATTACAGTTCTTGTTGAGCGTCGCTTCAAGCATCCTGTTTATAAGAAATATGTGAAGAAAACCGACAAATATGCGGCACATGACGAAGCCAATGCATATAAAATTGGCGATCGTGTTCAGATTGAAGAGTGCAGACCTATTTCTAAGCGCAAAACATGGCGCGTAATTACTGGCGATGAAGCAGCAGATCCTAAGCCGGCAGAAAAGAAAGCTCCTGCAGCGAAAAAAGCGGAACCTAAAAAGGAAGAAGCTAAAAAGCCAGCAGCTAAGAAAGCGGAACCTAAAAAAGCAGCAGCTAAGAAACCTGCAGCTAAGAAAACAACAAAGAAGGATGCTGAATAATGATACAAGCAGAATCCAGACTAGAAGTTGCTGATAACAGTGGTGCGAAACAAGTTCAGTGTATCAAAGTGCTTGGCGGATCAAAAAGAAGATTTGCCAGTGTTGGTGACGTGATCGTTGTTTCTGTAAAGGAAGCCATTCCACGCGGACGTGTGAAAAAAGGTGGCGTTTACAATGCTGTGATTGTACGCACTAGAAAAGGTCTAAAACGTAACAGTGGCGAAGAAATTCGTTTCGATACAAATGCTGTTGTTTTGGTTAACAAGCAAAAAGAGCCTATCGGTACTCGTGTTTTCGGACCGGTTACTCGCGAACTAAGACGCGCTGGCTTTATGAAGATTATTTCCCTAGCTCCAGAAGTTCTGTAGGGCTGAGTAAAGATTAAGGAGAACTGTGATGAGTGCAGTTAAGAAACAAAAAATGAAAATCAAAAAAGGCGATACAGTAGTTGTAATCGCTGGCAAGGACAAAGGCGCGAAAGGTGAAGTAACGAAAGTTCTTCCTGAAGATCGTCGTGTCGTTGTTCAAGGCGTTAACGTTGTGAAAAAGCACCAGAAGCCTACACAGCTTAACCCACAAGGTGGAATTCAGAATATAGAGAAATCTATTCACGTTTCTAATATCGCTCTCGCTGATCCTAAAGAGGGTACTGCGACACGTGTTGGATACAAAACACTGAAAGACGGTAGTAAAGTACGTTTTGCCAAAAAATCTGGCGAGACAATTGGATAAACAGGAATAAGACAATGCAAACGCGTTTTAAAGAAAGATACGAAAAAGAAATCGTTCCAGCTTTGAAAGAAAAGTATGGTTACACGAATGTTCACCAAATTCCTAAGCTTGATAAAATTGTTATCAATATGGGTGTTGGCGAAGCATCAGCAAACCGTGGCCTGATGGATGGTGCTGTAAACTATTTGACACTAATCGCAGGTCAAAAGCCAGTTGTAACACTAGCTAGACAGTCAAACGCATCTTACAAGATCCGTGAAGGCATGGCGATTGGTACAAAGGTTACACTACGTCGTGAGCGTATGTATGAATTCCTAGACCGCTTGGTAACAATTGCATTGCCTCGCGTACGTGATTTCCGTGGAATTAACGGTAAAAGCTTTGACGGCCGTGGCAATTACGCTATGGGTATCGAAGAGCATATTATTTTTCCGGAAATTGACTATGATAAAGTCGACAAAATTCGCGGTATGGATATCGTAATTTGTACAACGGCCAGCAACGATGACGAAGCGAAAGAGCTTCTTCGTGGCTTTGATATGCCGTTTAAAGATTAATAAGTGTTGAAACAAGAAAGAGAGAAGACACATGGCTAAGGTTAGTGCCGTACAGAGAGACTTGAAACGTCGCAAATTGGCAAAATCGCACAAAAGTAAACGTGCAGAGCTAAAAGCAACGATTTCGAATAAAGATGTTCCTATGGAAGAACGTTTTCAGGCTGTATTGAAGTTGGCTGAATTGCCACGTAATTCTTCAAAGACTCGCATTCGTAACCGTTGTGGTTTAACAGGGCGTCCACGCGCATATTACAGACGTTTTAATGTGTCTCGTATTGCTCTGAGAGAATTGGCAGCTTCAGGTGAGTTGCCAGGTGTAACAAGATCTAGTTGGTAAGAAAGAGGATACAAATCTATGTCTATGAGTGATCCCCTAGGAGATATGTTGGCTCGCATTAAAAACGGCCAACACGCAAAGAAAAAAGCAATTCGCTGTCCGGCTTCAAAACCGAAGGCAGGCGTTCTGGAAGTTCTTATTCGCGAAGGATATATACGTGCGTATAAATCAGTCGATATTGAGAACAACAGGTCGGAATTCGAAATTGAACTGAAGTATGATGAGGAAACACCGGTGATCCAGATGCTTAAACGTGTATCAAAACCAGGTTGTCGAGTGTACTCAGCTGCAACAGATATTCCAAAGACAAATAACGGTCTTGGTATCACTGTCGTATCGACTTCAAAAGGTGTTATGGCTGATTACGAAGCCAGACAAAATAACATTGGTGGTGAAATTTTGTGTCAGGTCTTTTAATAGATCTGCATTTGTAAGGAAAGAAAAGGACAATAAGATGTCTCGATTGGCAAAAAACCCGCTTCCAATTCCTAGTTCGGTGACTATTGAAGTTAGCGGCCAGGAAGTAAAAGCAAAAGGCCCTAAAGGTGAAATGACATATGTTGCACATAATGATGTTGCTGTCAGTGTTAAGGACGCCGAAGAAGGTAAAGTGGTAAAAGTTGATTTCGTTGGTACGAAATCTGACACAAAGCCGCTATGGGGTACAACATGGAGCAACATTCGCAACGTAATTACTGGCGTAAGCGAAGGTTTTGTCAGAGAACTGAACATTGTTGGTGTTGGTTACCGTGCCAACGTTCAAGGTTCTGATCTTGTATTGTCTTTGGGCTTCAGCCATGAAGTGCGTCATGCAATTCCTTCTGACGTTACAATCGAGGTTGTAAACCAAACAGAAGTTAAAGTTTCCGGTATTGATAAGCAAAGAGTCGGTCAAGTTGCTTCTGATATCAGATCATACAGACCACCTGAGCCATATAAAGGTAAAGGTATTCGTTACAAAGATGAATATATCTTCCGTAAAGAAGGTAAGAAGAAGTAAGGGCTAAAACAATGTCTAAGAAATTAACAAGAACACAACGCCGTACATACAGAACACGTAATAAGTTACGTACTGTAAATATTGAACGTAATGCCATTCGTGAGGTTCGCCCACGTTTGTCTATTTTCCGTTCAAACAAGCAAATTTACGCTCAAGTCATTGATGATATTAAAGGCGTAACTTTGGCGGCCGCATCTTCACAAGATTCAGATGCTAAGATTGAAAAAGGATCAACAGTAGATGCCGCACAAAAAGTTGGTGCTTTGGTAGCTGCTCGTGCTAAAAAAGCTGGCGTTGAAAAAGTACAATTTGACCGCGGCAACTACCGTTACCATGGTCGTGTAAAAGCTTTGGCCGATGGTGCGCGTGAAGCTGGACTAGTATTTTAAAAATAAGAATGATTGAAGGATAAGCAAATGTCTCGTCGAGTAACAGAACAGCAACAGGAACCAGAACTGATCGAACGCTTGGTCGGTATTAACCGTGTTGCAAAAGTTATCAAAGGTGGCCGTAGGTTCGGTTTTGCCGCTCTTATGGTTGTTGGTGATGGCCGTGGTCGAGTTGGTTTCGGTATCGGTAAGGCGCGTGAAGTTCCTGAAGCTGTTAAGAAAGCGACTGAAAAAGCAAGACGTAGAATGGTTCGCGTTCCGTTACGTGAAGGCCGTACATTGCACCATGACATTCATGGCCGTGACGGCGCTGGCCGCGTATTTTTACGCGCTGCACCTTCTGGTACAGGTATTATTGCCGGTGGCCCACTTCGTGCGATATTCGAAGCACTCGGTGTTCATGACGTTGTTGCGAAATCTTTAGGCTCTAACAACTCAATCAGCATGGTTAACGCAACATTTGACGCGCTTGAGAAAATGGAAAGCCCACGTCAGGTTGCATCACGCCGTGGTAAAAAAGTTAGTGATATTGTTGCAAGCCGTGAAGGTACAGAATCTAAAGGTAATGAGGAGGCAGCATAATGACCGAAGATAAAGAAAAGAAAGCTCCAGCCAAGAAGCCTGCGGCTAAGAAAGCAGCCGCTAAGAAGCCTGCTGCACCGAAAGCGGAAGCAAAAACTGAAGCAAAGAAAGCTGCTCCTAAAAAAGCTGCGGTGAAAAATCCCGCAGCCAAGAAGCCTGCTGGTAAAACTGTTACAGTGACACAAATCGGTAGCCCGATTGGTCGTAAAGCATACCAGCGTCAGACTTTGATTGGTCTTGGCCTAAATAAAATGCACAGAACACGTGAACTTGAAGACACACCTTCTGTGCGCGGCATGATCGCTAAAGTGAGCCATTTGGTTCGCGTTGAGGATGCTGCATAGACTAAAGGAATTAAGCTAAATGGGACGATTTCAAGCCGAACACGGATATTTCGTAGAGACTGAAAAACTCCCATCTGGCGTGATGATTGAATTTCTTCAGAGTGTTGAAGGTGTAAAAGAAGTAAGTGTTGCACCGGATCTAAGTGGAGATAAGAAAAACAGAACGACAGATGCTTTTAATGTAATTGTTCAAGACGAAGCTGATATTAAAGCTGTCGGAGATAAAATTTTTATACACGATCAGGTTATTAGCGGTTTAAAACTATAGGAAGTAAGACAATGAAACTGAATGAATTGGCACCAAAAGAAGGATCCGTAAAAGAACGTACTCGCGTAGGACGTGGTGAAGGATCTGGTAAAGGTAAGACATCGGGTAAAGGTCAAAAAGGCCAGAAATCACGCTCAGGTGTTTCCATTAAAGGTTTTGAAGGTGGTCAAATGCCTTTGTACCGTCGTTTGCCAAAACGCGGTTTTAACAACAATTTCGCGAAAAACTACGTAGAGTTGACATTAGCACGCTTGCAGGCTGCTATTGACAGCAAGTTGATCGATCCGAAGAAAGCTTTGGACGAAGATGCATTGGTTGCCGCAAAAGTCATTCGTCGTAAACAAGATGGTGTTAAGCTTCTTGGTAATGGTGAGTTGAAAGCCAAAGTAAACCTCACACTAACAGGTGGTGCGACGAAAGCAGCGATCGCAGCGGTTGAAAAGGCGGGTGGAAAGCTTGAGCTTATCAAGCAGAGACCTCAGGGGCCTAGCACTGGGAAAACAGCTGTTAAATTCTAATAACGGCGCATTTATACCCAATTTGGAAAGCCTGCTATTTGCAGGCTTTTTCTATTTCTGGGTTTATTTATATAAAAACTTAACTTTGTAGTCGCCAAGTGGTTCTATTTACTCTTGAAGCAAGCGCTGAATCAAGCTACATAATATGCTCACTTAATTTACAGGAAAAGGGTTATCGATGGTATCTGCCGTAGAACAGCTTGCTCGCAATACAAACTGGAGCACACTTGCCAAAGCGTCTGACTTAAAACGACGTATTTTATTCGTTTTGGGCGCATTGATTATTTACAGGCTTGGTACTTATATTCCGGTTCCTGGGATTGATCCACATGTATGGAAAGAAATTTTCACACAAAAAAGTGGTGGTATTCTTGATATGTTCAACTTGTTCTCCGGAGGCGCTCTACAGCGTATGACGGTATTTGCATTGAACATTATGCCTTACATTTCCGCATCGATTATCATGCAACTGGCAACATCAATGTCGCCGCGCCTTGAGGAGATGAAAAAGGAAGGTGAAGCCGGCCGTACGAAGATTAACCAGTATACACGTTATTTCACAGTGTTTCTGGCATCTATTCAAGCATATGGCTTGGCTGTAGGTCTTGAAAGTATGCAGGGTCCCAACGGGTCTGCTGTGATTGATCCGGGCATGTTCTTCCGTATTTCAACAATGATCACAATCGTTGGCGGCACGGTGTTCTTGATGTGGATTGGTGAGCAAATCACGCAAAGAGGTATCGGTAATGGTATTTCATTGATTATCTTTGCCGGTATTGTGGCCGAATTGCCGCGCGCTGTGGCCAGCACATTAGAGCTTGGTCGTCAGGGGCAGTTTAACCTGCTTGAGCTATTGATGCTTGTTGTCATGATCACAGGTGTTATCGCCTTTATCGTGTTCATTGAAAGAGCGCAAAGACGTGTCGTAGTTCAGTATCCAAAACGTCAGGCCGTTGCCGGTGGTGCGCCACAATCGCAACAAAACTTTATTCCATTAAAACTCAATACATCTGGCGTTATTCCACCGATCTTCGCGTCTTCATTGTTATTGTTGCCATTAACGATTGTCGGGTTTAGCGGTATTGATGGCGGCGGTATTGCGTCGACAATCTCGCGCTGGCTGCAACATGGTGAGCCTCTTTACATGTTGATGTATGGTGCATTGATTGTGTTCTTCACATTCTTCTATACAGCCGTGGTGTTTAACCCGGAAGATAACGCAGATATGCTGAAACGTTATGGTGGTTTTGTGCCGGGTATTCGTCCGGGCAAACCAACAGCAGAATATCTGGATCACGTACTAACACGTATTACCGTTATTGGTGCGCTATATCTTGTCTTTATCTGTCTTCTGCCTGAAGTTCTGATTTCACATTACAATATACCGTTTTATTTTGGCGGTACGAGCTTGCTGATTGTTGTCACCGTAACGCTTGATACAGTGGCACAAGTACACTCACACATGATTGCCCATCAATATGAAGGGTTAATCAAGAAGTCTAAATTAAGAGGGAGGAAATAATGAACATTATATTGTTGGGGCCTCCTGGTGCAGGCAAAGGCACACAAGCGAAAAAGCTCGAAGAAAAATACGGTCTGAAGCAACTTTCGACAGGTGACATGCTTCGTGCGGAAATTGCAGCGGGCAGTGAACTTGGGTTGAAAGCTAAATCAATTATGGATGGTGGTCATCTTATCTCTGATGATATTATTATCGGCATGATAGAAAACCGCATCGAACAAGATGATTGTGCAAAGGGAGTTATATTTGACGGCTTCCCGCGCACCGTTCCCCAAGCCGAAGCGCTTGATAAAATGTTGGCTGCAAAAGGCCATTCTTTGAAATCGGTTATCCACCTTGTTGTTGATGAAGAAGCCCTTGTCGGACGTTTGAATAACCGTATTGCAGAAATGAAGGCAGCAGGTCAGGAAATTCGCGGTGATGATAACGAAGACACATTGCGCGAGCGTTTGAAGGTTTTTCGTGATCAGACTGCCCCGATCATTCCTTATTACAAAGGCAAAAATATGCTTGCCGAGGTTGACGGTATGGGCAGCATTGATGGCGTGGAAGCGCAGATCGACGCAATATTGACGGCGTAATAACAGATCAACGTATTTTCAAAATAAGAAGAAGTTGTATTATTGGTGTGCTAGAGTTCTTATGAGCTCGGTTTTGCTTTGCCTTGCTTTGCATGAAATATTTGCGAGGTAACATGACATAAGATCATGATGGGGACATGGTAAAAGACATATATTATAATCGTCATAACGCGGGGAGCAGGATTGATGAAGATATTGACAGTGATAGCGCCACCAGGCGGTGGCAAAGGAACACAGGCCCGTAAGATGGAGCAGGCTTATGGACTTAAAATTCTGAGTGTTAGTGACCGCCTAAAAGAAGCCAAGAAATATGATAGTGAACTGGCAAGACAATTTGACGAAGCCAAGGCCGCAGGCACATTGATTGATGATGATGTGATCATCGAGAAAATCCGTCAATGGCTGGATGAACCGCAATATCAAGATGGCGTGATACTGGATGGATTTCCGCGCACTTTGGGGCAGGCCGAAGGCTTTGATGCGATGCTGACTGAAAAGGGATTGGCGTTATCGGCTGCAATTGAGCTGCATTTCAAACCCGAAGATGACGAGATTTTAAAACAGCGGCAACGCGGGCGCAGGTTACAGGATATTGCGGCCGGGCGCGAGCCGCGCAAAGATGACGGCAATGAAGAAACAATGAATCGCCGTATGAGCGTCTATTGGAATGAAACAGCGCCCATAGTGCCGCATTACGCAAAGCAGGGATTGGCATTGGAAGTTGACGGCAAATTATCACCGGATGACGGCTTTGCGCAACTCAGTAGCAAACTGGCAGGAATAGGCATTAATCCATTACCAGCCGATAATGCCAAAACGCCGGATAACAGCCCGCGTGCGGGGAAATAACCTTTTTATTTTTTGTATGATATTTTTGTTGACGTAACACACAAAATGCATATAATGCGGCAATCTCTATGAAATGAGAAAAGGTTTGTATCTTTACATATGCCCCTTCCAAAATGCTCAAAACTATTGGTGAGCGGGCGTTTTATTTGAAAAATAATAAGCAGATACAGTATATAAACGGTTGACGAACCGGCGCTTTTGACCAAAGGTCTGGCAAACGGTTCGGTTGATATCGAAAGGAAAAACAAGTGGCACGTATTTCAGGGGTTAACATACCCGACAATAAACGTATCGTTATTTCACTAACATACATACACGGCATTGGCAGCACGACAGCAGTTAGAATTTGTGAAACTGTTGGTATTGAGCTAAGCCGTCGTACAAAAGATCTTACAGAAGACGAACTGAACAGCATTCGTAAAGAAATCGAAAGCGACCAGTATGTCATCGAAGGTGAACTTCGTCGTGCAATTTCAATGAACATCAAACGCTTGATGGATATGAAGTCATACCGTGGACTGCGTCATCGTGCGAGATTGCCTGTCCGTGGACAGAACACAAAGAATAACGCGCGTACGCGCAAAGGACCTGCCAAGCCAATCGCTGGTAAGAAAAAAGTTTAGGTAGGAGGAAATAATGGCTAAAAAAGCAATTAAGAAAAAAGTTAAAAAGAATATCACCTCTGGCATCGTTCACGTGAATGCTACTTTTAACAACACTTTGATCACCATTACTGATGATCAGGGGAATGCAGTGTCATGGTCTTCTGCTGGTGCGCAAGGCTTTAAGGGATCACGTAAATCTACACCATTCGCAGCACAGATCGCTGCTGAAGATGCTGGTCGTAAGGCTCAGGATTGTGGTATGAAAGAACTGGACGTTCGGATTAAAGGTCCTGGTTCAGGTCGTGAAGCGGCACTTCGTGGTCTTCGTGGTATTGGCTACGTGATTAAATCAATCACAGACATTACGCCAATTCCCCATAACGGTACACGTCCACGTAAACGTCGTCGCGTATAATGCAGGATAATAATTTAGAGATAAACGTTACAGAACAGAAAAGAAGAGGATAGACCCTTGATACATAAAAATTGGCAAGAGTTGATTAAACCTAGCAAAGTTGAAATTGCACATGGTAGAGACGCAAATCTGTCAGGCAAGGTTGTCGTTGAACCATTGGAAAGAGGCTTCGGCCTAACATTAGGAAACGCATTGCGTCGTATCCTATTGTCATCTCTTCAAGGTGCTGCAGTAACTGGCGTACAAATCGAAGGCGTATTGCACGAGTTCTCTTCAATTGAAGGTGTTCGCGAAGATGTAACAGACATCATCTTGAACATCAAAGCGCTTGCGGTTCGCATGCACGTTGAAGGCCCGAAGAAAATGCGTTTAAATGCTGAAGGTCCTTGTGAAGTGACTGCCGGTATGATCGAAGCTGGTGCAGACATCGAAATCATGAACCCTGACCTGATTATTTGTACTTTGGACAAAGGCGCAAAATTGGTCATGGAAATGACGGTAAATACAGGCAAAGGTTACGGTACTGCGGCGCAGAACCGTCCGGAAGAAGCACCTGTTGGCTTGATCCCTGTAGACAGCGTGTTCTCACCAGTACGTAAAGTATCTTACGAAGTTGAAGATACTCGTGTTGGCCAGATCACTGACTACGACAAACTAACACTGAACATTACAACAAACGGTGTGATTACACCTGAAGATGCTGTTGCTTACGCTGCACGTATCTTGCAAGATCAGCTTCAAGTCTTCATCAACTTCGATGAGCCAGATTCAGAGCCAGAGAAGAAGGAAGAGGAAGAGCTACCATTCAACAAGAACCTACTTAAGAAAGTTGAAGAACTTGAACTTTCTGTACGTTCTGCGAACTGCTTGAAGAACGACAACATCGTTTACATCGGTGATCTTGTTCAGAAGAGTGAAAGCGATATGCTTCGTACGCCAAACTTTGGTCGTAAGTCGTTGAATGAGATCAAAGAGGTTCTTTCAACAATGAGCCTGCACCTCGGTATGCAGGTTGAAGGATGGCCTCCGGAAAACATCGAAGAGCTTGCGAAAAAGATCGAAGATCCATACATGAGCTAAGGACAAAATAATTTTCCCGAAAACAATGGGAAATTTAGGAGTAGAACAATGAGACATAGAATTAAACAGCGTAAATTGGGCCGTCCAGGTTCACACCGTAAAGCGATGATGGCTAACATGGCCGCTTCACTTGTTAAGCACGAGCAGATCGTTACAACTCTGGCCAAAGCGAAAGCAATGAAGCCTTACGTTGATAAACTGATCACAATGGGTAAGAAAGGCAGTCTTGCTGACCGTCGTCGCGCGATTGCTTTGATCCGTGATAAAGATCAGGTTGCCAAAGTATTTGACGTGCTAGCAGATCGTTACAAAGAACGCCCAGGCGGATACACTCGTGTGTTGAAAGCTGGTTTCCGTTACGGCGATAACGCGCCTATGGCTGTGCTTGAACTTGTTGATCGTGATGAATCAGCAAAAGGTAAAGACAGTGGACCGGTACAGTTTGACTCTTCAGCTGAAGATGCAACATTGCCAGCAGGTTTCCCAGGTCAGGCCGTCGCAGGCTAATCTTATAGACCGAATGCAATTAAGTTTTTTTAAGAGCGGCTTTTTAGCCGCTTTTTTTATGCCTTTATCTTGCCTGCCTGTACTTAAAAAATAAGGGAATAGATCAGGGTATTTTTAAATCTGCCTTGTGCATGTTCCTGTCCTGTTCTAACCTGTGTTTATGAGTCAGAGTTTATTTGATAATGCCACGCTGGATGGATCTGAGCAGGACAACACAATGCGTCCGCTCGCAGATCAAATGCGTCCGAAAGATTTGGGTGATATTGTCGGTCAGGACCATATTGTTGGCACAGATGGCGCATTGACGAAGATGTTGTCTAAAAATCATTTACCCTCTTTAATTCTATGGGGGCCGCCCGGGACAGGCAAAACAACGATGGCACGCATTTTGGCGGGGCACACAGATCTGCATTTCGAACAGCTATCGGCTATTTTTTCTGGCGTGAAGGATTTACGTCAAGTTTTTGAATCTGCCAAAATCAGAAAGCAAAAGGGTAAAAGCACTTTATTGTTCATTGATGAAATCCACCGTTTCAATAAATCCCAGCAAGATGCATTTTTACCGGTTGTTGAAGATGGGACGATCACACTTGTTGGTGCGACAACTGAAAACCCCTCATTTGAACTCAATGCCGCGCTTTTATCAAGAACGCAAGTTCTGGTTTTGAACAGGCTGGATCATAATGCGCTTGAGAATTTAATACAGCGCGCTGAGGTTTTTTATGACTTGCCATTGCCGCTGGAGCTGGCTGCGCGTGATACGTTAAAGGCCATGGCTGATGGTGACGGACGCTATATGCTTTCGATGGTAGAACAAATTTATGCTGATACTGATGGTGATAATAGTCTTGATATCGAAGGTCTGACCAAATTGTTGCAAAAACGCGCCCCTTTATATGATAAGGGCGATGATGCACATTATAATCTGATTAGTGCGCTACATAAATCGGTGCGCGGTAGTGATACGGATGCGGCACTTTACTGGTTTGCCCGCATGCTCGCCGGTGGTGAGGATCCGCGTTATATTTCGCGCCGCATGACTCGTATGGCGGTTGAGGATATTGGCCTTGCAGACCCGCAGGCCTTATCGGTTTGTCTATCGGCTTGGGACGCGTTTGAGCGTCTCGGCGCACCGGAAGGGGAGCTGGCACTAGCGCAGGCACTTATTTATCTGGCGACAGCACCAAAATCAAATGCGGCTTATGCTGCGTATAAAATGGCTGTTGTTGAAGCGGGTAAGACGGGATCTCTTATGCCGCCATCGCATATTTTAAATGCACCGACGGGCTTGATGAAAGATCTGGGCTATGGCGCGGGCTATCAATATGATCACGATACAGAACATGGGTTTTCGGGGCAGGATTATTTCCCCGAAGAAATGGGACGGCGCGCATTTTATAAACCTGTTGAGCGTGGATTTGAACGCGACATTAAAAAGCGTCTGGACTATTGGTCAAAACTGCGTGATCAGTCATAATAGAAGCTGCGCAGTATAATATTCAAAGGTATTAAGTGATATGAATGTGAATCTAATTTTGGCAATTGCAATGGGCGGCGCATGTGGCGCGGTGTTGCGGCATTTCTTTAACCATGTTGTCGCAACTATACTGGGCACGGATTTCCCTTATGGCATTTTGATGGCTAATGTTTTGGGATCTTTTATTATGGGGATTTTTATCAGTAGCTTTGGTTTGTTCTGGGATGTGTCGCAATTGACCAAAGCTTTTTTGACCGTTGGTCTGCTCGGCGCGTTTACAACCTTTTCCACCTTCTCGCTGGATGCTGTGTTGCTTTATGAGCGCGGAGAGTACGTCATGTCGGCGATTTACGTTATATCGTCGGTTATTTTATCGATTACAGCACTATTTTTAGCAATGTTCCTTGTGCGCACGCTCTATTCAGCGTAAAACCACCTCATGGATAACGAGCAATTTATTATTATTACAGAAGCCGATGAAGGGCAGCGTCTTGATCGCTGGCTTAAAAAGCATATGCCGTTTGGATTGGTGCAAAAGCTGGTTCGTAAAGGCGCCGTTCGCGTGGACGGTAACAAGGTAAAGGGCGATGTACGTTTGTCTGAAGGCCAGACTGTGCGCTTACCGCCTTTTGAGGAAAAGAAACCGACGACACAGAGATACCGTATTCAAGATCATGACCGTATCGAAGTTCAAAATATGGTTTTATATGATGACGGCGATATTGTTGTGATCAACAAGCCTTATGGCCTTGCCTCTCAGGGCGGTACGGGTATTACGCGCAGCCTTGATGATTTGCGGCCTATTTTGGATGATAATAATGGCCTACGTCCGAAATTAATTCACCGCCTTGATCAGGAAACTTCGGGCTTGTTGGTTATGGCTCGTAAACCCGAAACAATTCGCGCGCTTGGACATGCGTTTAAAAATCGCGAGATCAAGAAAATGTATTGGGCGATTGTAACGCCGCTTCCCGAATTCCGCGCGGGAACCATTCGTGCGGCAATTGGCGATGGACCGATCAAAGAACGTAAAGTGATTGATGAAGAAAATGGCAAAAAAGCACAGACTGATTATGCCGTTATTGATCAGGCTTCAAAGGTGGCCGCTTTTGTCGCGTTTTGGCCTCATACCGGCCGTACACATCAAATTCGCATTCATGCCGCAGATATTCTCGAATGTCCGGTATTAGGTGATGAGCGTTATGAGGGGCTTATGTCTTTGGAGGGCATAGAGATGAGCAACCGTCTGCACCTTCATGCTAGACGATTGGTATTGCCTATTCCCGGGCAGGATAAAGAGCTGGATATCACAGCGCCACTTTCCGATGACCTTGTGAAAACGTGGAAAGCCTTGGGGTTTGACCCGAATGACCAAAGTGATCCGTTCGAAGAGCAAGCATTTTGCCGTATCGACAAGGACTCTTGTGTTCGATGATGGGCACGCTATAGTATAGCTTCTTACATCACAGCAATAACGTGGAATTTAGATCTATGGTTTTATTCAACGACGATATCATTGAAGAAAAGAAAGAGCGATCACGCCTGAATAAATGGGTGAGACGTATCATCAAGATCAGCCTGATCCTTGGCATTACCTTGTTTTTGAGTTTGACTGTGTTGTCTTCTTTAGGCGGGCAGCATGAGCAGCTTAAACGCGGTTTGGAAGATTATATGACCTCGGCGACCGGTTATAAAACAACCATTGGCGCGCTGAACTATATGGGATTTTATCCGCAGGCACGTGTTGATGTAAGCAATGTCACAATGGATACACCTGGTGCAGGAGATCTGCGTATTGGTCGCATTGCGATCTCGATCGATTTTTGGGATCTTGCTTTTAGCCGTATGAAATATAATGCGTTTTATTTTCAGGATATTATCGCACCTGCCGGCGCGGTATCGCCAAAGGCTTTTTATATTAGCAAGCTGGGCTTGATCGGTCATGATAAAGATGGCGCTAATTATGATATTAGCGCTGAAGTACCTGCCAGACGCGGGGCAGATAAGATTGATTCAAGTAAAGTGAATACTACTGAAGAGGCTGTAGACGAAGACGTGAGTGTTGCCGAGACCACCGAACCACAGAAAACAGAAGCTAAGAAAACAACCAACTTTACCGTTCTTGGTCGTTATGGTCAGCACGATATTTATTTTGCCGTAGAAATGATGACGCGCGAGAAAAACAACGGGATGACCGAATTTTCTGTTCCAAAACTTGGTGCGTATGATTTGTCTTTTGGCGCGTTTAAATCATCCGGTCAATATGATCGCAGTAATGGCGCGTTTACCTTTATCTTTGATAAGGCAGGTATCGGCGAAGACCAGATATCAGGAAAGCTGAAGCCGTTTTTGGTCAGCGGCCGCACTGGCATCGAAGGAAGGCTTCATTTTGGCGATAGCTCTATTGAATTTGATGTTGATCAAAATGCCACTGATCTTGCCGGTGAAGTGTCTTTTGATGTTCTTGATTTTGCAGATTTAAAAGCACCTTTATCGATTATTGATCAGCTTTCTGCTTATATAGGGTCAACAGAAAAAAGCGAAGATAGCGCGATTGAAATCCCTTACCAGACAATGGATTTATCCATTTCCGCCAAGGAGATTCGTAATAAGGGTAAAAATCTTGGCCATATCAATGTGCCCGTGACCATGGAAAACGGCATATTCCGCATTGGTCAGATCACCGGTAAATTCGCCGATGGCAGTATTGATTCAAATATGACTTTGACCCAATCCAGCGAACATGGCTGGGATTTAAAACTCAAAGGTAGCTGGAGAAAATGGAATTACGCCAAGCTTCTAGATGCCTTGCGTGATACTGGTACCGGTGATGGGCAGACAAATACAACATGGGATTTGACAGCCAAGGGCAAGAATAAAGATGAACTTGTTGCCACTCTTACAGGTAAAATCAGCCTGTTGGGCGGCGCTTCGACAATGCCAAGCCGCGCGTTGAATATTTGGGGTGGCGGCGTTATTAATGCACTTGTGCCATCGCTTGATCCTGATTCTGAAGCCAGAGTAAATTGTGCGATCGCCAACTTTGATGTGCTTGACGGCATTGCAACGCCAGAGCCACTATTCCTTGATACAAAACGCGTGACAATTGTTGCTGAAGGTAATGTTGACCTGAAAGCCAATAAGCTGGATCTGAAGCTTGTTCCAAATTCAAAGGATACCGCACTTCTTGATGTGTCACCTGCGGTGAATGTCAAAGGCTCTATTTTGAAACCGGATATCGGAATTTCAACATCTTCATTACTTGGGAAGATTGGTGGTTTAGCGCTTGGTGCAATTAACCCAGCATTTTTATTGCTGACAACTGATCTAGGGCTGACCGAAGATCACCCTTGTCACCAATATATTGAAGACCCGGCTGGTAAGGTTGATGTCAAGAAGGCCGACAAAACACCGGATGGTAAAGTCGATAATAACGAAGACGGTTTGGCGGTTACTCATAAAGACACCCAGAGGAAAATCGAGCAAAAGTCAGAATCAAAAACAGAAGAAGCAAAAGAACCTGTTATGAAAGAAAACTCTGTTGCTGATACTGATGCCGCGACCAAGTTGGAAAACACAGGAAACGAATGAAGCGTTTTTACAAGAATGTCAGTGTCCATCAACTGGAAAGTGGCGGGTACGGGCTTAGCCTTGATGCTAAACCCGTCAAGACAAGTGCCGGTCATGTCATAGAATGCGCGAATGAAAAAATAGTGTCTGTTGTGGCAAAAGAGTGGGATGAGCAGCGCGAAGACATAAATCCGGCCACCATGCCTATGACGCAAATCCTTAGCACAATCATCGATACAGATGATAGCATGCGCGCAGAGATGAGCGCGCGTATTCTTCCTTATATTGATACCGATCTTTTATGTTACCGCACAAACCAGCCGTCTGAGCTTAAAGACAGGCAAGAAGAGGTTTGGGGGCAGCCGTTATCATGGTTCCACGCTGAGTATGGGTATGAATTTATAACAACCTATGATCTGGTTGCGCTAAAACAGCCGCAGCCAATTCATGATGTTTTTACCAAAGCGTTATCTGGTTTTGATCAAACAGCATTTGGTGTCTTTCAAATTACGACATCCATAACCGGATCCATTATTCTGGCACTGGCATTTGTCAAAAAAGCCATGACAGCCGAGCAGGTTTATAATGCTGTTTTTGTTGATGAGTTCTATCGCGGCGAAATTTATGATGAAAAAAAATACGGCGTTGATCCAATGCAGGAAAAGCAACGTCACACTACATTACAAGATCTTACAGCAATGGAATTATTGGTACATTCATCCTTATAATGTATTGTGCGTCGCACAAAAAGGTTGCGGGCTTCAAATATTTTATGTCATAGTGTTTTTCTGCATGAAGCAGACGAAAATGAAAACATGAGAAAACCAATGAATATAACATCAAATATATATATGACTGTCGGCGTCCTCGCGGCTCCGAAGCCATTTGTTATCGCCGCTTGCGTGCAAAAAGTCTCTTAGATTCGACAGCGAGAGAGTGAGTGTATTAATCAAGTTAAACGACTTGAAGCAATCGTCGGCAATGCGGGCGAGAT
>JAUILO010000157.1 GCA_030432775.1 Alphaproteobacteria bacterium | reverse complement strand
TGTTTTTGCCTGTCGATATTGATATGAATGATGCGCCAATGCCGGAATTTCTATCACAACAAAGACGGCAAGGGCGCTGGCTTTATCGGCGGCAATGGGCAGATTATTTTTCTGATGTTGATGATGTTATGCTCATTCAAAAGCCACTCTGGCCGGTGGAGTTGTCGGCTGATAATACAGCCATGCTTGAGATTATCTCTACCGAAGACTTGCGCGGCATGGCGCAAGAACGCTGTACAATGTTCGCCTTGAAAGGAAACCCACAGCCATGGTTTATTGTGCCGGATAATTGGGGCTAAGTTATAGATTTCCTATTCGTTTGTACGATTATCATCTGTTTGCTTTTGAGCAGCTTGCTGTTTTTCGTACTCATCTTTCATCTGTTGTACAGAAGGATATTGAGCTGGCTCAACGCCACAGTCTTTTGATATCGCTAAGCTAGCCAAGTGATTATATCTTTGTCTATAAGCTTCATATTCAGTTTGCTCTCCGTTCTTGAAGTCCATAAAGAACCAAGGAACAATGAGAAACCAGCCGGCGACGCCAAGGGCAACGTTCTTTCCGGTTTTGTCAGTCTTAGGAAGCAGTCGTTGTATCTCAGATTGAACGTTTGTCATTTCAAACTCGAGCGCTTTGCATGATTTATTCTGATCACCATATTGAGCAACCATAATAGGGGTAGCAGTTTTGCCGCCACAGGCGCTTAAGGTTAGTAGGCCAATTATTAAAAGATGTTTTACTATGCTCATGATCTTTGCTCTTGATTGTTTGGTGTTTGACACATACCAGATGCAATCTGTGGTAGCAAGGGGTAGTTGTTATGTGTTCATGGTTTGAGCATAGGGCAGTGGATAATAAAAACACGCCGATGGATAGCATAGCGCGCTTTTAAGTGTCTGGAATTGCTTGATGCGGCTATAGTTTTAATTTCTGTGTTGCCGCCGGCGTATAATCATCTTCGTTTTTTGTCCATACTTGTGATGTGAAATCTGGTTTTGTATCTTGCGATAAATCCGTTTTAAGCCATTGCAATGCTTTAGGAATATCCGATGCGTGCGAAATGACAATGTCGGCACCGGCACGGCGCAGGACATCTGCTTGTTCTTGTTTGTTTGTGTAGTATTGTGCGGCAACTGTGCCAACAACGCGCACATTTTCATTGGCGGCTTTGGCTTTTGTCGCACCGGATTTACTGTCTTCGATAATCGCACATTCGGCTGGATCCCAGTCCGGATGCAATTCGAAGAAATACTCGTATTTATTCGAATAGTCATAGCCGCTTATTCTACGATTATCGACATCCGGAAACAGATCGGCCAGACCTGCGTTTTCGCCGGTATCCGGATCAACCGCGCATTCCAGAGATATATTCATACGGTCAACCGGGCTTGTCGTGCATGATGCACGGTTTTCAATGCCGCCAAAATCTTTATCAATCTGGCGCAGGGCATCGGAAATTCCCGGAATGGCTTCAAGACCGTCACGGAAGCCGTTAATGGTTTTTTCTGTGATTTGCTGTGCCACCGCGATGGCGACCTGATCATCCGGAATATCGCCAAGGTCGTAATCTTCTTTGATCTGGTCAACAGGAAGTGAGAATTTTTCAATAAGGGCTTCAACGATTTTGTCGGTTGATGTGCCCGGATATTCTTTGTAAATGTAGCCGCGCTCAAGCGGTACGCCGGGTGCTAGCTCAGGGGTTGCATCATATTTGGTGACAAGATCATAACCTTCATCATCCATAATCTGCATGGCAAGTCCTTCGCTGTCGAAAAGAACATTGTCTTTATCCCAAATCGTCTTGGTTAAAGCTTTGGTCATCATAGCCCTCATTACATTTTTATTATTATAGGCAGAATATATTGTTTTCTGATTAATATGTCAATTATTGCGGTTTGTGCAGAGCGCAATAATAACGCACGGATAGCCGTAAATAAAATGTCAATCAGCTATTGCACCCAGAGCCTGTAAACGCGACAATATAAGTAGAGTTATTGATATATCATGAAATGAAAGCAGAAGTTATGAGCCAGACTCTAAAAGGTAAAACCGTATTTATTACCGGCGGAAGCCGCGGCATTGGTTTGGCAATTGCTCTGCGTGCGGCAAAAGATGGAGCAAATGTTGTTATTGCGGCCAAAACCGATGAACCGCATCCGGATCTGCCGGGTACGATACACACTTCCGTCGAAGAAATTCAAAAAGCAGGTGGTCAGGGGCTTGCTGTGAAGATGGATATTCGTGATGAAGATCAGGTCGAAGCCGCAATGAACGCCGCTGTCGCGCATTTTGGCGGCATTGATATTCTGGTTAATAATGCGAGTGCGATCTTTCTTGCTGGAACGCTGGATACACCGATGAAGCGTTATGATTTGATGCATCAGGTGAATGTACGCGGTACGTTTCTAAGTTCACAAAAGGCGCTGCCGTTTTTAAAGAAGGCAGAAAACCCGCATATTCTAACGATGTCACCGCCAATTGATATGCAGCCAAAATGGTTTGAAAATCACTGTGCTTATACGATGTCAAAATTCGGAATGAGCATGTGTACGCTGGGTATGGCAGAAGAATTTAAAGATCGCGGGATTGCCTGTAATTCTTTATGGCCGCAAACGCTGATCTATACAGCGGCTATGAAGATGGTTGGCCGCATAAAGCCTGAATATTGCCGTCATGAGGGCATCGTGGCTGATGCGGCGCATGTGATATTGACGAGCGATGCTAAAACCAATAGCGGTAATTTTTATATTGATGAAGATGTGTTGCGTCAAAGCGGCGTGAGTGATTTTTCATCTTACAGTATAAAACCAGGCGCAGAGCTTATTCGTGATTTATATCTGGAAGAGTAAAAGTGCTCGCCGTGATTTTTCGTAAATAACGCATATACGGCATAAATTAAATCCGGAGGAAGTGTATTTTGTCTCATTCATATCTTATTGATATTGATCGTTTGCGTGTCGATATTCAGGAATTAGGCGCGATTGGCTATGACGCACAAACGAAGGGTATCAACCGTATCGGTTTTTCAAAGGCCGATTACGAAGGGCGCTTGTGGCTAATGGACCGCTTCAGACAAGAAGGGCTTTCACCATATATGGACGGCGCATGTAATGTGATTTGCCGTTATGGCGATGAAGATGCCCCTGCGGTTATGATCGGCTCACATCTTGATAGCGTTCCTGATGGGGGGTTGTTTGATGGCGCGCTTGGCGTGCTAAGCGGTCTTGAAGTGCTGAGAATTATCAAGAATAGCGGTATAGCGCTTAAACACCCGATTGAGATTGTCGCCTTTAGCGAAGAAGAAGGGCGCTTTGGCGGCATGTTTGGCGTGCAATCATTATGCGGTCTGATCGATCCAGCATGGATCAGCTCTGTGCAAGATGCGGATGGTATCTTTTTGAAAGATGAAATGGAGGCGCTAGGGCTTGACCCGATGGTAGCATTGAATGCCTATCGCAGTCCGGAAAGCATAGAGGCGTATCTGGAATTGCATATTGAACAAGGCCCGGTATTGGAAGAAATGAAACGGACGATCGGTATTGTTGAAGGCATAACAGGTGTATTTGACTGGAGCGTGCGCCTCACCGGTGAGGCAAATCATTCCGGTACAACGCCGATGGATCAACGCCGTGATGCATTTTTGGGACTTTGTAATTTTGGCCACGCATTTCCGCAATTAATCGCAGATCATGGCTCGCAGATCAGTCGCCTGACAATTGGCAAGGTAGAGTTAAAGCCAGGTTTTGCTCATGTTGTTCCGGGTGAGGTGCAGTTTAGTTTTTCCGGCCGTGATCTGAGCGAAAATGTTATGCGGGATCTTGCCAATGCAAGCCGCGAACTTTTGTCGTGCATCGCGCGTGAGAAAAACTTGATGTTTGAATATGAAGAAAAATCGTGGTTATCACCCAAGCATTGCGATGCTGGTATTGTGACGATGCTTGCAAATGAAGCAGAAAATCTGGGGCATGAGCCAGTGTTGATGCCAAGCGGTGCGGGGCATGATGCACAGTTCATGACAGAGCTGACCAAAGCCGGTATGATTTTTGTGCCAAGTGTGGGCGGTATAAGTCATTCACCGAAAGAATGGACAAATTGGAACGATATTGAAAAGGGTGCGAATGTTTTACTGGCTGGCGCGATTGCACTTGCGGCCAAGTAATATGCCTTATTCCTCATCGCCATAAAACGATAGAGCCATTTTGTTGTACAGCGCCGTTAGTATATCCAGAAGCGCGACTTTGTTTTCCTTTTGATCCGGCACATCATCTATACTGATTTCTTCATCAAGGTTAAGTTTTTCAATAAACGCAGCCAGTGTCTGTGGCACTGGAATAACTTCCCCGTAAACAGCCAGATTATAACCGCCGCCAGATTGTTCGGTAATGGCGAGTTTGACATGGTTTGGCCGGAAAAGTGTGTCGCCACCTTCCAAGATCTCGAGCAATAAGTCTGTCGTCATTTCATCTTCACGCATATCAATATTTTCAATGTCATCATGCGTAGGCGTTGAAAAATAGCGCGCCATCCATATGTTGAAATTATCACTTTGTATTGTTTGGATGATATCGTTTCTTATGCCTTGCTGGGTTTTTGCGCCAATTGAAAATGCAGTGCTGCTCTGGGTAAGATCAGTGGCGTAAAAACGCGAATTCAACGCGTCATTCTCTTCAAGATATTGTGCGTATTCGCCCAACATCTCTGAAAGTTTAGGGCCGAGGAAACCGACTGAAAACGTCATGGCCGCTTCGATGGTTTTGCCCTCATGGCCGAAAAATGGTGGCATGTATATCACATCACCTGCGGTGACTTCGTATGTTTCACCTTCAAAACCGTTTTTCAGAATTTTCATATCAGGATTATCAACATAGCGATCATCATTAATGCGTTGCGCGCTGATCTTCCATTCGCGCTTGCCGATCCCTTGTACCAAGAATGTGTGATAGCTATCCGTATGTGGGCCGACACTGCCGCCAGGTGCGGAATAGCTGATCATGATATCATCCATCAGCCAGCGCGGAGACATTTGAAAATGGGATAGAAGCTGTGCCGTATCCGGATGGTATTGCTCTACATTTTGTACAAGTAAGCTCCAGTCACGTTCGCCCAGCTTCGAAAACATCTCTTCTTTAAACGGGCCGTGCTGGCATTTCCAGTCATCGCCTGTTTTACTATTGGTTATGAGCCGTGATTTGATCTCCTCTTCCAGAGATAG
>JAUILO010000156.1 GCA_030432775.1 Alphaproteobacteria bacterium | reverse complement strand
GCGACACGATCTTCAACGGTTAATGAATCAAGGTAACCCTGATCAACAAAACCGCTATAGGCATCCTTAATGGAGTGCACATGCAGCGCGCCAAGCTGGGGCAATTCCTGCTCTGTTATATCGCGGATTTGTATATTCAAAATACTCATGACCTTCAAAGACCAGCGTAAAATAACGCTGAATTAGCTATCCGTACGGTAATTCGGTGCTTCTTGCGTGATCGTCACATCATGAACATGGCTTTCACGGTATCCTGCACCAGACATTTTAATAAATTCTGCCTTGGACTTCATTTCCGCGATTGTTTTACAGCCCGTATACCCCATAGAAGCGCGCAATCCGCCCACCATCTGGTGAATAACCGCGCCAACTGGCCCTTTATAAGGTACGCGCCCTTCAATACCTTCCGGAACAAGTTTTTGAGTTTGCGTTACATCACCCTGAAAATAACGATCGGCAGAACCACGAACCATAGCACCAACAGACCCCATACCGCGGTATGTTTTGTATGAGCGACCTTGATACAACACAACATCGCCTGGCGCTTCATCCGTACCGGCGAACATACTGCCCATCATCGCACAATCAGCGCCTGCCGCAACGGCCTTTGCCAAATCGCCGGAATATTTAATCCCTCCATCGGCAATCACTGGAATTTTTCTTTTCGCACATGCACCGGCAACATCCATAATAGCGCTAAGCTGTGGAACGCCGACACCTGCGACAACACGTGTTGTACAGATTGAACCCGGCCCGATACCAACCTTCACGGCATCCGCGCCAACATCAATCAAAGCCTTGGCCGCATCACCAGTGGCAATGTTTCCGGCAATAACCTGTAATTTATTGGACTTAACGCGCTTACGAATAAGGTCAACTGTATCCAGCACATTTTTAGAATGGCCGTGCGCCGTATCAACAACAACAACATCCAGACCTGCCTCCGCCATCGCTTCTGCACGCTCAAGGCCGCTTGTGCCCGTGCCAACAGCAGCGCCAACCAATAAACATCCCTGATCATCTTTACTGGCATCCGGAAATAGCTGTGACTTTTCAATATCTTTCACTGTCACAAGACCTGTACAGCGATCTTGTTCATCAACCACCAAAAGCTTTTCAATACGGTGTTTATGCAGCAAGCGGCGCGCTTCATCCTTATCAACACTACCAACAACTTTTACAAGGTTTTCCGATGTCATTAATTCATGAACAGGTTGCTGATGATTTTCAGCAAAACGAACATCACGGTTTGTTAGAATACCAACAAGAACACCGCTTTCCTTGGTCACTGGAATACCGGAAATACGGTAACGTGCCATAAGTTCCAATGCGTCTGCCAGCGTTGCATCCGGCGTAATTGTAATCGGATTAACGATCATGCCTGATTCGAATCTCTTAACGCGCTGTACCTCTTGCGCCTGTTCTTCAACGCTCATATTACGGTGCATAATCCCAAGACCACCAGCCTGTGCCATGGCAATCGCCATATTCGAAGCAGTCACCGTATCCATCGCAGCGGCCAATAACGGAATACTGAGCTGGATAGATTGGGTAAGCTGTGTTTTTGTAATGGCATCATTAGGGTGAATTTCAGACGCAGCAGGCAATAGCAAAACATCGTCAAATGTTAAACCGTCGCGGATTTTATCTGTCTTGTGGGGTGTTTTTTGTGGCATAGCGTCAAACTCCTGATTAACAAACCGAATTTGACGCCTAGTGATACATTAACTCTTGGCAAAAATCTATAAAATAGTTACATCGGCAAGATATTAAACGATCAAATATCCTCTTCACCTCTGTAGCCAAGGGCAACGACGTATTCTTCGGGAGAATTCTTGCGACTTGAAGGTGGCTTAATATGTTTCACCTTTTCAAAATCAAGCTTCATCTGGTTGGTAAGTTCACTACCACTGCCACCCTGAAACACTTTGGCAATGAATGTGCCGCCGGGGTTCAAAACCTCTAGCGCAAAATCATAGGCGGTTTCAACAAGAGCCATCACACGGATATGATCAGTGCGCTGATGGCCAGTGGTATTATGCGCCATATCGGACATCACAACATCTGCACCTTCGCCAATCGCCGCGATCAAGGCCTCCGGCGCATCATCATTCATGAAATCCATTTGTAAAAACGTGACACCTTCAATCGGTTCGATTTCCAGCAAATCAATCGCGACAACTTTCGACGCACCCTTTTCAACGGCAATCTGTGACCAGCCGCCCGGCGCAGCACCAAGATCAAGAACAACATCGCCTTTCTTAATCAGATCGTGTTTTTCATCCATTTCCTTCAGCTTAAAAGCAGCGCGCGAGCGATAACCCTGACGTTTGGCTTCGCGCACATAAGGATCATTCAATTGCCTTTGCAACCAGCGTGTAGACGAACGTTTACGTCCGCGCGCTGTTTTCACACGAACATGTTTGCCTCTGCTTGATGGACTTTTTCCGTTACTCATGCCTGTTATATGCATCAAACAGAGCAAAATAGCAAGGTTTAGAGGTTATTGAATAAACAAACAGAAAATAAGACGGTAGCCGTTAAAAGACCATAAGGATCATCGAACTACAAAATGCGAGAAAATAAATACTGATACTGGCAGCAATAAAGACAACAGGACGCGTGCGCGGCGAAAAATAAGCCAAAATCAGATACAACATATTAAACACGCCATAAACAACCAGGCCGCGATGGAACACGTGTGAATTCATCAATTTTAAAAGACCATGAGCCGCATCAATCTCTTCCATCAACTCAACTTGTAACCGAAGGGTCATCACACAAGATAAAACATATAAAGCTACTTTGATACGCTGGTTCTTATGAACAACAAATAAACTAACAGGCAGCCAGATCAGATCGATCCATTGATAAATAAGATGTCCCATACTAATTTACTCTGAGTAATTTATATCTATTTTAAAACTGGTCACTTACTCGTGATACACTATTTTACTGTTTTTGATAACAGATTAGATTGTGAAAAAGCAACTCACGTATAGAGTACATATAAAACAGATACAGCAACACAATAAGCAAAGCTGCCCCGAACTACACAAGATAAGACAAGACAGGGTCAGATAAAATGAAACGCGAGACACCATAACAAATGTTTATGCATAACCTGAAAATTTCAGCAAGCCGCAAAAAGACACAACACGCAGCACTGCGACATTGTAAGTCAATATTCTCTATCACCGTTATTGTATTTGCCGCGCTACTGGCTATGACCACGAATGCAAATGCGCAAACTATCATACGTGATATGGAGATTGAGCAAGCATTAAAACTATGGGCTACACCGGTTATTGAGGCGGCAAACCTATCGCCTGATGGCGTGAATTTTATCTTGATACAGGATCCGGCCGTCAACGCCTTCGTTGCAGGCGGCCCGAATATATTCATTTTCACAGGTTTGATAGAAAAATCAGATAACCCGCAAGAAATTATCGGCGTTATCTCGCACGAACTGGGCCACATTACCGGCGGACACCTTATTCGCGGACGCAATGCCATGGAAAACGCATCCTATGAAAGTCTGGTTGGAACATTGCTTGGCATTGGCGCTGCTGTCCTTACAGGTGAAGGCGGCCTTGGCGCTGCGATCTCAGCAGGATCACAATCTTCAGCCATTGGCCGCTATCTGGCTTTTAGCCGCGTACAGGAATCAAGCGCAGATCAAGCCGCCATTAACTTTCTGGAAGATGCGCAAATGAACCCCACAGGGCTTGTAACATTCATGGAAAAACTTGAAAATCAGGAATTGCTGCCTGCATCCCAGCAATCCGAATATATCCGTACCCACCCTTTAACCCGCGACCGTATTTCGGCGCTTGAAGAAGGCCGCAAACACTCCCCGTATAAAGACAAAGCAACTCCTGCGCTTTGGACAGAGCAACACAAGCGCATTGTGGCAAAACTAAAGGCCTTTATTTCCCCCGAGCGCGTTGCATGGGACTATTCCGATAAAGACCATTCTATCGCCGCAGATTACGCAAGAGCCATCGCATCCTACCGCCAAAACAAAGTTGATGAAGCACTCACCAGAATTGACGCGCTCATCAAAACAGAACCGGACAACCCCTATTTCTTTGAGTTAAAAGGACAGATGTTACTTGAGTTCGGACAAATTAACGAAGCGATCATTGCATATAAAAAATCCGTATCATTGACAAACGAAGCGCCGTTAATCCAGATTTCCTATGCACATGCCTTGATCGAATCCCATGACAATCAGGACGCCAATTTAAATGAGGCCATCAAGCAACTCAAAAAAGCGTATAGGGTCGAGCCACGCTCAATCAAGCTGCAAAGATTGCTCGCCACCGCCTATGGTAAACAAGGGCATGAGGCACTGGCACAGCTACATCTTGCCGAGGAAGCTTTTTTGAAAAACGACATGGCTTATGCCAAAAGACGCGCAGAAATCGCATCAAAAGGCCTGGAAGAAGGATCCGCGGACTGGATCCGCGCACAGGATTTGATCAATTTCATCGATCAACGGCAAGAAAAACAGCAAAATAAAAGATAGGGTAATCCCAAAATATAAGGGCTAAGACCTTGCCCTTAATGCCTTTCTCACCCATATTATTGTATTCGTGTTATCATATTCGTATGCATTACTGATTAAAAAGGAGCATCACCGTGACACCATTTGCCAAAATCCAGACCAACTTAACAAAGCTATTCGTAGCCACCTGCCTTTTGACTATACCGGTGAACGTGACAGCTATTAAACATGCAAAAGCAGACACTCAGACTGTCGCTAGCATGAATACAGCCGATCTTGAAAAATTCATTCATGATTACCTGATCGAAAACCCTGATGTCGTTATCGACGCCATCACCGCCTATAAAGACAAAGAAGAAAAACTTCTTCAGGCCAGCTTCAAAGACCAACTTACAGCCAATGCCGATGTGTTATATGTTGGCCAGCCTATGGCAGGAAACCCGAACGGTGATGTGACTGTGGTCGAATTTTTTGATTACAATTGTGGCTATTGTAAACGTGCAACGGGCGACATTCAAAAACTAGTAAAGAACGATAAAAACGTCCGCGTTGTGTTCAAAGAGCTACCGATTCTAAGCGACTCATCCCGCGTCGCTGCCAAATATGCGCTTGCCGCACATATGCAAGGCGACAAATTATACTTTGATTACCATGTGGCTTTAATGGAATCTTCAGGCCCCAAGAACCAGAAAAACCTTGAGAAAATAGCAAA
>JAUILO010000155.1 GCA_030432775.1 Alphaproteobacteria bacterium | reverse complement strand
CGATGAAATGGAAGCACATGCCAATAGTTTTGATTTCTTGCTGAATACCATTCCTGTGCCACATGATGTGAATCCTTATATTGCCTTGATGAAACGCGATACAACGATGGCTGTGGTGGGGGCTGTTGGTCCTTTGCCGGAGGTAGATGCGTCGGCATTGATCATGAAACGCAAAAGAATTGCCGGGTCGTTAATCGGCGGCATTAAAGAAACGCAAGAGATGCTGGATTTTTGCGCAGAACACGACATTGTGTCCGATATTGAAATGACTAATATTCAGGATATTAATGAAGCATATGAGCGCGTTATTAACGGTGATGTTAAATATCGTTTTGTGATTGATATGCAATCACTTAAAGGAGAGTAAGAATGAAGTATTTTCCACTGGTTTATCTGGCGGGCGTTTTTGTGATGGTTGTATTTGTGGCAACGCTTGATATGCAAGGCCCTGTTAAAAAGGCACAGGCGCAACAGCCTACTGTCAGTGAAAAGCTTAAGGCTCGTCAGGATGATTTCGCGGATAAAGCATCCCAGCAAAAGCAGGATGATTATGCTGAAGGTATAAAGCTGGTTGAAGAATCCGGCGTGCTGGAATCTGCCAAGAATGTCGGAGATGCCGCTCCTGATTTTACTTTGCCCGATGCATTGGGGCATGAGATTAGTTTGTCAGCTTTGCTTGAAAAAGGTCCTGTTGTATTGATCTGGTATCGCGGTGAATGGTGCCCATATTGTAATATCTATCTGGAAGACATACAGGCGCATGCGGATAAGTTCGAAGCCCTGGGAGCGCAGCTTGTTGCTATAAGCCCGGCGCTTCCGGATCAAGCGTGGAGTACACAAGATAAAGAAGATTTGCGTATTCATGTTCTAAGTGATGAAGGGAACACTGTTGCCAAAGATTACGGCGTTGCGTATCACCTGCCTGCTAAAATTGCTGAATATTACCAAAAGGGCTTTAGCCTGCATGAAGTAAACGGTGATGAAAGCGATGTTTTGCCGCTTGCTGCCTCTTACGTGATTGGTCAGGATGGCAAGATAAGCTATGCGTATTTGAATGCGGATTATCGCCAGCGTGCGGAAACATCTGTATTGCTTGATCATGTTAAAATACTGTTTGAAAAGGACAGCTCAAAACATTAATCAGCGATTACAATATAGTAACGCATAACGATATGAGCAGCTTTAGCCGATAGCGTCTTCGCTCAGCATATAACCAACACCGCGAATTGTACGAATAATCTTTGGCGGAGTTGTGTTGTCACCGATTTTCTTGCGCAGTCTTGTTATTTTAACATCAATCGCCCGCGGGGTCGGTATGTAGCTATCGCGGCGTATGGATTCGCATAGTTCTTCGCGCTTTAAAGCGCGTCCGGCATTTTGAATAAGCGTACCAAGTAATATAAATTCACTAGAGGTAAGCTCTCCTTCGGTGCCGTCCTGAGTGAAAATTTGGTAACGTGACGGATCATATAACCATTGTCCTATTCTGATTTGATCGTCAATATGAGTTATGCGGTCGCGTGTAACGCTGCTTTGCGGCTTTATATCCTTATAGCGGCGTAAATTGGCATTGATGCGGGCAATCAACAAATCAGGATCAAATGGCTTTTCGATATAATCATCGGCACCGGCATTAAGAGTTTTGACTTTTTGATCTTTGCAATATTCACCGCTTACGATGATAACCGGCGCGTTTGTTTTTTCCCTGATATGCGGAATAAAATTGGCACCATTACCGTCAGGCAATGTTAAATCAAGCAAGATCAGGTTAACATTATGATGCTCTAAAATCTCAAGTGAACGTTTTCCGTTCATGGCCTCTAATATAATGTAGTTCTTGCGTTCCAATGTGTCACGTAACATCTGTCGTATTAATTTATCGTCCTCAATCAGTAATATCGTATCCATATTATGGTGACCCATATGTTGAGTTGTTCTTTATTGTAACACAAATGAAATAATGTAACACGATATTGAAACACAAAATTCATTGCTTAACAACTTTCGGTTGATAGTCTGAATGTATAAGTAGTTTCAGGGTACTCTATCTATTTTCAAGATATCTGAGGTTACAATTTGATGAAAGGCGCATTCATGGTTGCTGAAATAGATTTTGATTATATGCATTGGGAGCAAGATAAGCCGATGAACGTGCTTGCTGTTGATGATGATATTTTATCTATGGGGTTTTTAGAAGCGCAGATCACAGGGCTAGGTCATAACATGTTCACGGCGACAGACGGGCAAAAAGCCCTAAGCGTTCTTGAGGTTAATCGCAAAACGGTTGACGTTGTTTTGATGGATAGGGAAATGCCGGTTATGGATGGCATAACGGCTGTACGTCGCATGAAGGAAGATGTGGAGCTTCGTAATATACCAGTGATCATGGTGACGGGAGCTGATAGCTTGGAGGAAATGCGCGAGGGGCTGGATGCGGGGGTATTTTACTATTTAACCAAGCCTGTTGATCGGGGCATGCTCCGTTCTGTTTTATCGGCAGCGGTTCGCGAAGCCCGTCGTTCCAAGCTTCTGTCCGATGAGCTTGGCAAGCACCGCACAGGCTTTAATTTGATTGAATATGCATCATTTAAATTCAGCACATTACCTGAGGCAGAAAGTTTATCTGCGCTGCTGGCCAATTGTTTCCCGGAACCAAAACGCGTATTGCCGGGGCTATGCGAGATTTTGATTAATGCTGTTGAACATGGGAATCTGGGTATCGGTTATGATGCCAAAACCAGAATGCTGGAAGACGATAATTGGCGCGAGGAAGTGAGCCGTATTCAGAATTTACCGGAAAACAAAGACAAAAGCGCAATGGCAACGATTAATTTTAGCGCTGATGGTGTTCAGGTGAAAATCAGTGACCAAGGTGATGGGTTTGATTGGCAATCTTATATGAATATTGATCCAGCCCGAACGGGTGATAGTCACGGGCGCGGCATCGCGCGTAGCAATGTTAACAGCTTTGATGCGGTTACATATAACGATAAAGGCAATGAGGTCACCTTATTTGTCCGCTGTGAAGGGGATTTTAAGTGAGGTTAAACGTGAGAAGATTTAAAAAATATTGTATTTACATTGCTGTGTTTTTGATTGGTGTAGGCGTGTCTTTTTCTGTGTCATGGAAAGTGCATCATATGCAAGTCCAGAAAACACAGCACAGTTTCGCAACTGCGGCTAAGGGAGATGTTCTGTCTTTCAAAAGAATTATTTCTTCCCGTGCGCAGCAATTACGTAGTTTGGGCAATTTTTATTTGTCATCTAATAGTGTTGACGCAGCTGAGTTTGATCTTTTCACAGGGTATAAGAGCGATGATTTCACTAGTCGCGATGCGTTGGGGTGGGTTGACTATAATGCAGACGATAAGAGCTTTTCGTGGGCGCATGTTCGTCCTCCACACTATAAAGATATTTATGGTGAAGCTATAAAGGGCGGTTTATTTCACCAATTACTTGATCAGGCTGTTGAAAAAGGACAAACATTTTACGCAGTCATGACTCTAGATAGTATGGAGTTTATTGAGGTTCATAATGGCATCAAGACTATAGATCGTAATGGTTCGGGATTAAGCGAGCTTTATAATTTGTTTATTATTCATCCTGTCTTCAGTGTATCTGGAGATGATATCGAGCTAAAAGGTGTGGCTTTTAGCATTCTGGATATGGGGCATTTGGTTCAGGATACGTATAGCGGTAAAAGCAGCCCTAATATTCTCAGTATCTATGTGGATGGTATGGAAGGTAACGAGGACCCGTTGCACCGCAAAGTAATGCAATTCGGGGCGGGAAGCGATCTATCTTCTCAATATTCTTATAGGGAAGATATTTCTTTTAATGATCTGACATTGTCATTGGTTTTGACACCCTCAGAGGATTTCCTTGCGCTTCATAAGACAAGCCATTCTTATGTGATTTTTGCTATTCTGGTGTCTTTCATGGTTTGTGTTCTGTTCCTGTATCAGATGCGCCGCATTATTGTTGAAAAAGAGCGCATTAATCAGCAGATGCAAAATTATACCGATAGTCTTGAAGCGGAGCGGCTTAAATCACTTAAGGCGCAAAAACAAGCTGAAGACGCAAACCGCGTTAAAAGCGAATTTCTGGCAACGATGAGCCATGAAATACGGACGCCGATGAACGGTATTCTGGGGATGGCCGAGCTTGTTTTGGGCGCGCGTCCATCTCAACAAATATCCAGCTATGCCCGTACGATTATGAATTCCGGTGAAACATTGCTTCAGATTATCGATGATATTCTTGATTTTTCTAAGATAGAGGCGGGTAAACTCGAAATTGATACAATGGCCGTTGATATGCTTGAGGTGGTTGATGATTTGGCGCGCTTACATGCTGTGAAGGCGCGCGACAAGGCGATCGAGCTAGCCGTGCGTTATGTGCCGGGAAGTGAACAGTTCGTGTTCTCTGATCCTGTGCGCATTCGGCAAATTTTGGGTAATTTAATCAGCAACTCTATTAAATTTACCGATAAAGGTTATGTCACGGTAACTGTCGAAGAAGATAAAAGCGAAAATTTACCGGACGATAAAGTGTCTTTGAAATTCTCTGTGAAAGATACAGGTATTGGTTTATCGGAAGATGCGCAATCCAGAGTGTTTGGTAAATTCGCGCAGGCCGATACATCGACAACGCGTAAATATGGCGGTACGGGGCTGGGGCTTTCAATTTGCCAAAGCCTTGTTGAAATGATGGGCGGAGAAATTGGTGTAGACAGTCATTTGGGACAAGGCACAACTTTTTGGTTTACCTTGCCGATGACGCGGAATAACCACGAGGCTCATAGCAAGCCGGATGCACCCGAATTAGAAAATTTACGGGTTTTGGTTGTCGATGATTTGCCCTTCGTTCGGCAGATTGTATCCGAGCAACTCGCCGCCGCCGGTATGCGGGTTGATGTGGTTGATAATGGCGTGCGAGCGCTAAAGAAAATGAAAGCTGCCATAAATGAAAATGATCCTTATAAAATCGCCGTGGTTGATTATTTAATGCCGGATATGAATGGCGAGATGTTGGCGAGCGCTATTAACGATGATGAACAAATGCGGGAAACATGTCTTATCATGTTAACAGCCGCAGGTAACCCGCTGGCCGATGACCATTTCGCAGAAAAAGGATTTTCTGCCTATATTGCAAAACCGGTAAGTGGTCAGGTGCTGGTTGAAGGTTTGTCGCTTGTCTGGGAAAAATATAAAAATGGCGCGCATGATGTTCTTATCCGTATTGATGCCCATGTGCT
>JAUILO010000154.1 GCA_030432775.1 Alphaproteobacteria bacterium | reverse complement strand
CATCCATCTGCATGATCAAATCTGCGCCGATTTTGCGTTGATAATCCATCGATATTTCAGGATTAAGCTCCAAAGTGCGGCCATCCCAATATGAGCGGAATTTCGCACTATGTTCTGTAATTTTCAGAACCGTTTTCACACGGTTTTTATCTTTGTTACGGCCTTTGATCTCATCAGCAACCGAACCATAGCCCATTGAAAAGACCTGATAACCGCCGCTATCGGTCAACATCGGGCCATCCCATTGCATAAATTCGTGAATACCGCCCATTTTTTCAATAAGATCTGCGCCGGGCTGAATCATCAGATGGTACGTATTGGCCAAAATGATATCGGCCTTTGATTCTTTCATCGCATGAGTCGATAAATTCTTGATCGATGCTTTCGTGCCACAAAAAATGTAATTGGGTGTTTCGATTGTACCGTGAGGCGTTTGCAACACGCCCGTTCTAGCCATAGATTTTTCAGATTGACTGATAACATCAAACGAAAACCCCGGATAGTCCATGCTATCAGGGGCTTTAACTTGTATAATCTTTTCAGATTTACGACTTTTACGTGATTTTTTGTTCGGCTCAGCAGATGTCATATCCAGTTTTATACCTTAGATATAACCTCTTATGCTTTTGTTGTTTCGATCTTCTCGATCACTTTCGCTCTGATTGAACGAAGAGCTGGATCAATTTTAGAAACAGAAACACTTGCCACCCACTCATCAAAACCACCTTTGTGGTCGATTGTGCGCAAGCCAGCTGCACTGACTTTCAATTTAACTTTTTGGCCAAGAGCTTCACTAAAAACGCTTGTTTCCTGAACATTTGGTAAAAATTTACGGCGTGTTCTGTTTTTTGCGTGAGAAACATTATTCCCACTCATCACGCTTTTACCTGTAACCATACAACGGCGACTCATCGCTTTATTCCTTATATCAACTATGTTTTCACAAACTAGATGCGGACATTAATAGAAATACACCCACTAAGTCAAGATTTAACAATGCAAAAAATTGCCTATTTATCCATAAAAATGCACTTCGCAGTTTAAAAACGCTGAAATCCATTGAATATCGGGCAATTGCGCCGTTTATATCAGGCGTTCATTTATATTGCAACCGCTTGTCTTTAACCAGGTAAAATACCTGACCATAAAATTGCACTCACCAATGAGGCCATAAACAAAATATAGGTCACAAAATTTATATAGATGGCTCTTTTAAGATGTCCGGCCTCCAGTTTTGCTGTCGCGCCATCAGGACCAATCCAGTCCCTTTTGATTACACTGCCATCCAGATCGCTGATAGGGCCGCCAAGACTGACCTTCAGCGCAAAAGCCAGCGCCGTAATTCCCTTCCCGCCCTGATCATATTTTGCCTGTTTGCTGCCAAACATCTGCGCCAGTAACGCCTTGGTCATCGTACCCGTCGGTGTAAATAGCCCCGCCATTGATATCAGCGTGCCAGCAAGCATATCCGGAACAAAACCCAATAAACGTTCCAGCGCCAATGGCAAACGGCCAAACCCCTTTGTGAACCCTTCTTTACCAAAACGCCAGCTGAGCATAGCCAATAGCGCATATATATAAGCGCCCGGCAATCCGGCTATGAAATACCAAAGCACCGGCCCGATTAAACCGCGACTGATTACCAGTGCCGACATCCCCATGCCCACACGGGTAACACCAAAATTATCGCTCGTGTTTAAATCATTGCGCGTCGAACGGGCGATTGTCAGATAAGTTCCTTTCGAAACGGCATTTTTATCCAGCGCAAAATACAGCTTAAGCAAGCTATACCACACACTGCCACCCGTCATGGTCAAAGAGAGCAAAATAACTTCTGTCATGCCGTAAAATGGCTGCGCAGCAACCAGCTTGATCATCTGCAGCCCCAGAACGTATATCAAAAACAAGCTGACAAAGGTCAAAATCATACCGCGCAAGACAAGATCCGCCGTCATACGCGTGCTACGATCAAGGCGGCTTCCTATACGGCCGAACACCATATCAAACACAATCCATGATAACGGATTTACATTATTGGCCAGCGGCCCTGTAATCATCCCCACCACCATACATAAAAGCATGGCCAGTATGGCAAAGCTGAGGCGATCCGGGTCGAAGAAGAAATCGGAAAGTGATGTAATGCTATCAAACATGATTGTACGAGGCTCGTTCAGAATTACTAGGGGCTATCCGGAATTATTCAGGACTTATGCATTAAAGGCTCACCATTGAAGTGACGGAAACACCATGACTTAAACGGCATATAGCGCTGCATCAGGGTATAAATTCACGCCACAGACATTATGCGTCACAGCCGCCATCAAAGCAACATAAGAAGCACAGCGCTAAAACAGCACACACACGCATTATCGCAAACACTATTGAAGCACCACATGAAAACCATATTTTATTTATAAAAGCTATAAAGCGCGGTTTTCCTTGTGTATTTCGTGTATTAGCAACAAGTTATACACACTCAAAACCCAAATAAATGAAGGCCTTATACAATTATTCACTATTTTTCGCATAGAATAGCTGTAATGAATCACAACACGGGACGGACCATTTAAAAGATGATAAACTTATATAATCTATACGAAATGAAAAATGCTATGCTTGCCCCTGCCAGATTTTCGGCAGATTTAACCAAGACATGGTATAGGCATCCGTGGAACCCGTTATCATACACACAAGCAGGCCGAACAATTGCCGCTGCTGCGGAAATGATAGAAAGAACATCGCGCCATTTCGGGAAGCCGGCTTTTGGCCTGAAAACAACCAGAATTGGCGGCAAAACGGTTAACGTAAAGCAAGAAACCGTTGCAGAGCTTCCGTTTTGTAATCTGATCCACTTTAAAAGAGACACCAAGCGTAATGATCCCCGCGTGTTGCTTGTTGCGCCGATGTCAGGCCATTATGCAACATTGTTACGCGGTACGGTCGAAGCACTACTTCCACATCACGATGTTTACGTGACAGACTGGATTGACGCCCGTCAGGTACCACTTTCGGATGGGCGTTTTAACCTGGATGATTTCATCCATTATTTGATGCAGTTCATGAGCCTACTTGGCCCAAAAACACATACAATTGCCGTTTGTCAGCCAGCAGTACCGCTATTTGCTGCAGTGGCATTAATGGAAGCGGAAAACGATCCGAACGTGCCCCTGACAATGACATTGATGGGCGGCCCGATTGATACACGCATTTCACCCACACAGGTGAACCAGCTGGCCGAAGAACGTGATTTACGCTGGTTTAAAAACAATGTTATTCATAGCGTCCCTTTTTACTGTGCAGGCGGCCAGCGCGATGTTTACCCCGGCTTCATACAGCTTAGCGGTTTTATGTCAATGAATCTGGACCGTCATGTCGGCTCATATGTTGATTTTTATCGCCATCTTGTAAGCGGCGATGGTGACTCAGCAGCCGCGCACCGTAAGTTTTATAATGAATACCTGTCTGTCATGGATATTGACGCTGCATTTTATCTGCAAACAGTTGATGTTGTGTTCCAGCGCCATTTATTACCAAAAGGTCAGATGAAATGGCGTGACCCGATTAGTAACGAGCTTATTGATGTTGATCCATCTAAAATAAAGCGCACAGCCCTTCTCACCATTGAAGGCGAACTTGATGATATTTCCGCCCATGGCCAGACAACGGCCGCGCATGATTTGGTAACTGGATTGGCTGCAAATAAGAAATACCATCACTTCCAGCAAAATGTTGGTCATTATGGTATCTTCAACGGCCGCCGCTGGAGAGAGTTCATCATGCCGCGCATGAGACGCTTTATGCGTGAAATGGATTCAAGCGCAATTACGCCAGTACCGGAAGTTGATATCAAAAACAGCAAACATCTGAAGGCTGAAAAATGGGATAAATCCATTCATGGCCTTGAGGCTGTGACAAAAAGACTTGCCGAGAAGGCTGAAAAAGCTAAAGCTAAAGCTGATTCAAAACAAAAGTCGAAAAAGACATCTGCGAAGAAGACAGAAAAAGCCTGAACGCTTCGCGTCTAAAGACTTGATACAACATGACGGAACGGCAAGCTGTGTTATTTGACGCTCTTAAACCACAATCAGAACTAATTCTGGGCGAGCTTACACCTTACATAAGGGTGGAACGTAAAAAAAACGCCAAAAGACTGGCTCTGCGCCTTGATAGCAAAGATCGCATCGTTCGTTTCGTTATCCCCCAGAATGTATCAACGCGCAAGGCACAGGAATTTCTGGATTTAAACGGTGAATGGGTTTTAAACCGCCTTGATGAACTACCCAAAGCTGTTCCTTACCAAAACGGCACTATTCTTCCTATACTCGGGCAAGATATTCGCGTTAGAATTTCTTTAGATAAAACTTTAAAAAGAACATCTATTGCATTGAAAAATAACGAATTACTAGTTTTAACTAACAAAGATGATCCATCGTCACGGATCAATCGCTATTTAAAAAATCTGGCCAAGACACATATAAGCGAACACGCCAATATCAAAGCCGAAACAATCCATAAAACGATCCATTCCGTACAAATACGCGACACAAAAAGCCGGTGGGGAAGCTGTAGCCACGATGGCAAACTTTCATTTTCATGGCGGTTGATTTTCGCGCCGCCCGCCTCTTGCGATTATGTTATCGCACATGAGGTTGCACACCTAGTTCATATGGACCACAGTCGCAATTTCTGGAAACAGTGCGAAGAATTATGCGAGAATTACAAAGCCGGAAAGACCTGGATGCGCACAAACGGCCATACGCTGATGCGCTATGGCATGAATGACAACGTCTAATAATTGATTATTCGGTATTCGTGATTATTTGGTACGCACTATACGCAAATGCCAAGTTAATCACCTTTCGCCAATAGCGTTACTGGGCAACGAAACACCACCAATAAAACAGCAACAAAATTCCACCTAGTGTAAAAAAGATCATATCTTATACTCTTTGATATATAAATTATGGATATATAAATTATGTTTATCCGTAAAAGGCTGGAAAGCTGCCAGATCACCCCACATGATCTGGCATACTTACGCCCCACCAACCTAAAAACAACAAACAACCTGTAAAGCACATTACCCTTAATCATGCGGCTTACCCTGCAGGACATAAAGTGCAATCAGAGACTTAAAAGCTATCTGAAAATTTTTCTATGAGGATTTGTAACTGAAACGCCAATCTTATGTCAAATAATTTTATTGAAAAACACTATTTATACAGAAAACACCTATTGCATAGTTTGTTTAAGGTGATGAAGTACGTCTAATAAGGTGATTCAGCATGTCTAAGGTGATCCTGAATATAAT
>JAUILO010000153.1 GCA_030432775.1 Alphaproteobacteria bacterium | reverse complement strand
CGTCCTTTTACCTTCACAGAGGTTCCTGTGGAAACGGAGCTTGCCAAGCTTTATCTGGAAGATCTGGAGCGTCAGTTTGAGAACCTGAATTTTAAAACCAAGGAACAGCGCTATAAACGTGTTGTTTACATGAATATCAAGGCGCAAATGGTTCAGTATAAAACCACCAAACATGCTTCTGCCGCTGATGGTGGTGCGAAGGCTGTTGTGTTCGGCCGCATTGATGCAATCGAGATATATAGTGATCCGGCGCTAACGCGTCCTTTATATTTTGAGGAAATGTCTAAAAAACGTCGCCGCCGCATTGTGCGTAAAGATACGCCAGAAGAAGATGAGGGTGAAGCGGATAAGTTCAAAAAAGCCGCCAATAAATTCAATATGTCGACCAAGAAATAGGCATAAAAATAGACGTAAAATATACCGCAAGACTGGTTTAAAAAGACCTAGCTCATGTGCTGCGCAACGCTTATTAACGCTGTTTATTGCTGGCGAGATATATTTGATAGATGTGCAGGTTAATGTAAGTATAGGGCGCCTATAGGTTTCCTGCTGCTGAATGCAAAGAGCCTGATAGGTAGCCTCATTATCAATGGCCGTCCTATAATCGTGATCTATTTGATTTTCTTGATTTCAAAACCGACAGTAGCCGTATCGGTCATGATGTCCGGTTTTTCTACACGAACGATTACTTGCGCTGTCGCTTCGTTTTCGAGGCAGTAATCGGCAATTTTATGTGCAAATGTTTCAACAAGGTGGATGTGTCCTGATGCGGCCATGTCCTTGACCTTATTCACGATAGTCTCATAACACACCACATCACCGTAATCATCGCCATCCCAGCTGTTTTTATGGGCAGTGAAGACATCGATATTAATAATTACGCGCTGTGTGTTTTGTTTTTCCGTATCATAAATACCGATGAACATATCAACGACAAGATCTTTGATTATGACTTTGCTATACGCGTTGCTTGCTGCCCCTGATTGAGGAAGTGCATTTGTGTTATCGGTTACGACTTTGAATAATTTGTTCATGATCAACGCTTATACATATCGGCCTGAATTCTGTCAATTCTGTCAGATATGTTTTGCACTATCTATTGAACGGCTCATTATTGAACGGCTCATTGATCAGTCAGTTTAACTGCTAACCCTTTGACTACTCTTGTTGAACCGCCGTAGATAAAATAAACACGGCGCTTTAAGGGCGACCGTGTTTATAGTGCTGTTTAACAAGTTGCTTGGTTTCTTGTTTTTATATTTATGCTGCGCAGCTTTAGTTGCTGGCTGTCTGACCTTTTTCGCTATCGGCGCGAATTATTTCGCGTAGCGCATCGATTGGAATGGCTTTTCCTGAATCTTTGTAGTGCCAGAATGTCCAGCCATTACACGATGGTGCGCCTTGTAAGGCTGCGCCTACCTTATGGATAGATCCTCTGTGTCCGGAGGATATGATATTGCCATCCGCCGCGATTTTGGCTTCGAATTTACCGCGTGCATCGCTCAGCTTGGTTCCGGGCTTTAACATGCCCCGTTCAATCAGTGTACCAAATGGTACGCGTGTCGCTGTGCGTTTGGATGGAATTTTAAGAATTTCATTATCTGAAATCGGTTTAACGCTATCAAGGCGCTGTGATGCGACTTTGATGTAATCATCTTCGCGCTCGATACCGATATAATCACGGCCAAGTTTTTTGGCGACAGCACCTGTAGTGCCGGTGCCAAAGAAGGGGTCCAGGACAAGGTCTCCTTTATTGGTTGATGACATCAATACGCGGTAAAGTAAGGCTTCGGGTTTTTGTGTCGGATGTGCTTTTTGTCCTTCATTATTTTTAAGACGTTCTGATCCTGTACATAATGGTATGAACCAGTCACTGCGCATCTGCACATCATCGTTCAGGCTTTTCATTGCGTCATAATTAAAGCAATATTTTGATTTCTCGGATTTAGCCGCCCAGATCATTGTTTCATGGGCATTGGTAAAGCGGCGACCGCGGAAATTTGGCATAGGGTTAGTTTTGCGCCAGATTACATCATTGAGTACCCAATAGCCTAGATCTTGTAAGATCGCGCCAATGCGGAAGATATTGTGGTAGCTGCCAATAACCCAGATTGTGCCATTAGGTTTAAGTGTGCGATATGCCTCGGTAAGCCATTCGCGCGAGAAATCGTCATATGTTTTAAAGCTGTCGAATTTATCCCATTCATCATCGACTGCATCAACACGTGTGTTGTTTGGTCTGTGAAGATCGCCGCCAAGCTGAAGGTTATATGGTGGGTCGGCAAAAATCATGTCGATACTTTCATCCGGTATCGTTCTCAGTTTTTCAATCGTATCTCCTTGCAAGATACAGTTCGTTTTTAGGTCTGAGTCCTTAGACGGATTCTGAGTCTTTTTTTGATTTTTAGCAGTCGACATTTTTGTATTCTCCATCGGTTTTGCGAGTTCGAATCATGAGTCATTGCCGAGTCGGGGTCAAGGAAAAAATCAATTTTTTTTGTTCAGAGTCAATATGTTGCGCTTTTGTTCTCATATCTGAGTCAAAGTTGAGTCAATTATGCAACACTTGTATATGCTCTGGCATACAACTCTGAATAATCGGTTTTGTTTACGAAGAAAGGTTAGCTGGCGAAGCTGTAATGTTTGATCGGTGAAAAGCTGCGGCGATGATGGGCGGTAATGCCGTGTTCTTTGATGGCTTCTAGATGCTGTTTGGTCGGGTAACCCACATTGGTGTTCCAGCCATAATGCGGATATTTGTTATGCAGTTGTTCCATATAGCGATCACGATGAACCTTGGCGATGATAGATGCGGCGGCAATAGATACACTAACATTATCACCCTTGATAACGGTCATGGTTTTGCATGGCATGGCAGGTGCGAATTTGCCATCAATCAAAGCTAGGTCTGGCTGAAGTGAAAAGTTTTTGCACATGGTTTCATATGAACGTGCCATGGCTTGTAGGGATGCATGATGGATATTTAGTCTATCAACGTCTTCTTGCATGATATCAGTAATAGCATAGGCAAAATATCCGGTGATCTGGTCGTATAAAGCCTCGCGTTTTTTACGTGAAAGTTTTTTGCTATCTCTGATCTCTTTGATAAAGCCGTGGTGTTTCTGATTGTCAGGAATGTACACGCAGGAAGCTGTAACAGGGCCTGCCAGAGGGGCACGGCCAACCTCATCAAGGCCGCAAGCCGCGCCGTCATGATTATCCTCGAGTTTAAAATCGGGGAATTTTTGTATTATCGGTTTTTTAGCTGTCATTACGCAGTCCTGCCCGTATTAGCTATGCCCGTATAAGCCTTGCGTGTATTAGCTTTGGTTCAATGTTTTGCTTACAATTTCAAATACGTTGTCGGAAATATCAGGCAGATCAGCAATGCGTTTAAGCTGTGCCTTGATCTTTTCCTGACGATCGGGCGTATATTTTTTCCAGTCACGAAGCGGGGTTAATAAACGCGCGGCAATTTGCGGGTTGATTTCATTCAGCTCGATAATGGCATCAGTCAAAAATTCATAACCGCGACCGGATGAATCGTGGAAATAGGCCGGGTTCATCATGGCAAAGGATGAATATAAAGCCCGTACACGGTTCGGATTTTTTAATGTGAACTCGTCATGGCCGCGAAGCTTTACGACATGATCAATCACATCATCTCTGCCTGCCATCGCTTGCAAGCCAAACCATTTATTCACAACCAGTTCGTAATCTTTGAAACGGTCGTAATAATCATCAAACAGATCCTGACGGGCTTTCTTGTTCATATGACTTAGCGTTGCAAGTGCGGCCACACGATCAGTCATATTATTGGCACTGAGGTAATGAATGCGGGCAAGTTCAATTGCATCCTCATCCTGAATGGCGCCAAGAAGTGATAGTGCCTTATTTTGGAGGCGCCGTTTGGCATGTGCCTGTGGCGTGTTATCAAACACATCGGATGTCCGGTTTTCTTTATAGATTTGTTGCAGCAAATCTCTATGTGTTGTGGCAAGCGTCAGTGTGATATCGTCAAGCACAGCTTGTATCATCGAAGGATCAACCAGCTTGCGCGCCTGTGCCAGAACCGTTAGCTCGGGCAAGGTGAGGGCGCGTGCGGATACTGCTTTGTCTTCGGCAGGGGATAATGATTTTTCAAGCAAGCCGCCATATGTTTCAACAAATTCCGGCCATATCGGGCTGGCTTGGCCTTTTTCTTTGGCATCCAATATCTCATGGATCATCTGTGAGGCATAAATCTGTCCGCATTCCCAGCGATTAAAGCCATCTGTGTCGTTTAACATCAGGAAGCGTATATTTTCACGGCTAAGGTCGCTCGTTAGCTTCACCGGTGCGGAAAAGCCGCGTAAAATTGATGCGACGCTACCTTCGGGAATGTTATCAAAGGTAAATTCCTGTTCGGCTTCTTTTAGATGCAATACGGTTTCGCTGACAACTTCGCTGCCATCTGTTCCGATAATGGCTGTTTTGATGGGCATATGCAGTGGCAGTTTGTTTGTTTGGCCCGGTGTGTCCGGTGTAGATTGTTTAAAACGTAATGTCATCTTGCTGCTTGCCGCATCGTAATCAGTGGTGACGTGAACATGCGGCGTTCCGGCCTGTTTGTACCATAAGAAAAACTGGCTTAGATCCTGCCCGGAAGCATCTTCCATACATTTGACAAAATCCTCACAAGTGACAGCTTGTCCGTCATGGCGGTCAAAATACAAATCCGTGGCTTTTCGGTATGTTTCCGCCCCAAGTAAAGTGTGCTGCATGCGTATAACTTCTGCGCCTTTTTCATAAACAGTCACAGTGTAGAAATTATTGATCTCGATGTAATTATCGGGACGAATAGGGTGCGCCATAGAACCGGAATCTTCGACAAATTGCATGCGGCGCAATAGGTCGACATCATCAATACGTTTGACGCCCCGCGAGTTCATATCAGAGCTAAATTCTTGATCACGGAATACCGTCAGCCCTTCTTTCAACGAAAGCTGGAACCAGTCACGGCAGGTAATGCGGTTACCAGACCAATTGTGGAAATATTCATGCGCGATCACGGCTTCAACACGTTCGAAATCAGTGTCCGTTGCGGTTTCTTGTTGCGCCAGAACCAGAGCGGTGTTGAAAATGTTGAGGGATTTATTCTCCATAGCTCCCATGTTGAAGTCGCTAACGGCGACAATGTTGAATATATCAAGATCGTATTCCAGACCATAAACATCTTCTTCCCACTTCATAGAATGTTTTAGGGATTCCATGGCATGCGTGCATTGCCCTTGATCACCATCACGTACATAGATATACAAATCGACAATACGGCCAGACTTGGTTTTGAAT
>JAUILO010000152.1 GCA_030432775.1 Alphaproteobacteria bacterium | reverse complement strand
CGTTGGCCCCTGCTGCCATCGCAAGAGATGGCAACATAGCAAATAGAATTACAATCCACTTCTTCATTTGAATGTCACCCTCTCTGGTAATGGTTTGGTTGCTTCATTTTTGCTGTAGAAGAACAGCAGTACAAAGAACATGAAGTAACACAAGCTAAAGATCTGAGATAGTAGTGTGTACGTCGGTGTTGCAGGCAACGCACCTAAAATGCCCAGAGCGATAAAGGCGATAGTGAACTTGACTTGGATCACCATATTGAATTCAGATCCCAGTTAGAACTGGCCTATGAATTTAATAGCGGCAATCGCACCGGCATATATATAAGTCATACATCAAACGCCAAACTCGGTAATGATAACCCGGGCGTCGAAGCGCTTGGCCTGTATTACCAAGTGCCTTTAAACAGATTATTTAAATAAAATTTAATTGGATTAATTAAAAACGGAACCGGACAACCTAGCGGTACGGCGCCTCGGCATGAAGATTGGCTGCGATCTGTGATTCCCAACGATCACCATTCTCAAGAAGCTTGTCCTTATTATAGTAAAGCTCTTCTCGAGTTTCAGTAGCAAACTCGAAATTAGGCCCTTCAACAATCGCATCAACCGGGCACGCTTCCTGACATAAACCACAATATATACATTTGGTCATATCAATATCATAACGTGTTGTACGGCGGCTGCCATCTTCGCGGGGCTCGGCTTCGATTGTAATCGCAAGCGCCGGACAAATAGCCTCACATAATTTACAAGCAATACAGCGCTCTTCACCATTCGGGTAACGTCGTAGCGCATGTTCGCCGCGGAAACGCGTGCTGATCGGTCCTTTTTCATACGGATAATTAATCGTCACTTTAGACTTAAAGAAATACTTCATGGTCAAAGCCATGCCTTGAACAATTTCTGTGAGAAGAAAACTGCGTGCTAAACGATCAAATGCCATGATTACTCGAATACTTCTATAGGTTTAATTTTTACAGCTCTTAATGCTATGCGTCTGAACTGCATGATTGTACGATTCAAATCACTTTTAATATAGCTGAAACTGATCAGATTAAAAGCCTTTTAGGACAACAAAATATGAATGATCTAGCTAGGACAACAAAATATGAATGATCTAGCTTTTGTGGAAATAGCTCGGTTCGACAAAATCAGACACTGCGCCTTCATTAAAACTAAGCCCTGCCCACTCAACAACACCACGTAATTTGGAAAAATCTTCACCGGCAACATCTTCACTATTAATCTCGCGATACTGCTCCGGCTTTAACTTGCGCCTCATAGAATCCAGCCGCATATCATACATACGCGCAATGTCCTTCAAATTCTCCACCGACAAATCTTTCTTTTTAGGCGGAATACTCAAAACATTCACACGCCCCATCGACTCTGCAACCTTATCAACATTACGCCGCACGATAACCCATTTGGCGTTCGGATATATCGCATCAAAATAGCGCCACAAGAAAGGAACTTTGGGATTCTTGATCACCCAAGGGCCACCGCTATACCCTTCGGCCAGCATCATTGTCTCTATTATATGATGTAGCCGGTCAATTGGGCGTAAATCAGGCAAGTTCTCGGGCGGCAAATCATCACTATCATTATAACCAGAGATTTGAAGCATCATATGAATGATGCTTTTAAAACCTTCATTTTCAAAATAACCCTTTGGATTAAACTGGTTCCCCTCCATGGTATGACCAGTCCACGCACCACTTAACGCAAATGCCGCGGTGGTAAGGGATGTTCCGCCGCGATACATTCCGGCAATGATAATGGGAGGAGCCATTAAAGGGTTCTGAGCAGTACTATGAACTTCCCTGCCTGCCACCAAAGACTTCAGCAAAAGTGAATGATCAACATGATCTTTGTCTTTGTTTTTAGCCATGACGCCTTTGCATTGCCCATTTTACCTTAATATCATCATCGATATCCGCAATTCCGCGAACACCTTCATCAAGAAGTGTCTGCTTGCGACCATCAATTCTACCAAGGTTTGAAAGATCTGTCTTATAAGGTTTATCTAAAAACTCGATATCAACAGGAAAATCGGCCTTGGCCAGTACCGCCGCTTTAACCCACTGAGCCATAGGATTGTCTTTATGATCCACAAACGGCAGAATAATTTTAGGAAGTCCGGCTTGTTTTGCAACTTTGGCGATATCGCTAATAGTTTCGGTGATATTGGCTTCAAGGTGTTTATTCACCCCCTGCTCTGCAGGTTCGCCGCGGTAATATGTAAGCTGTACAAGTAAACGGCGTGATAACTTACTCAGCGAGTCCGCTGCGTCTTGCTTTGTAAAGCGCGCATGCCGACGCCATGCGTCACTTAAATTAACCAAATTGGATGTTAAGCGCCTTGCTTGAGGACGCTGTATTTTACTGGAAGACATAGTCCCCCCTTCTTTTATCTATAAATTTATGGTAGTGCGTCAAATGCCAGCAATACTCCGGCGATCACTATTACCCATAACAACGTAAAGGGCAAGAAAATCTTCCAACCCAAACGCATCAACTGGTCATAACGGTAACGCGGGAACGTGGCACGAGCCCATATATAGAAGAACAAGACCCCACTCGTTTTAAGGGCAAACCAAATAACACCTGGAACAAAGCCTAAAAATGATATGCCAAAAGGAGGAAGCCAGCCTCCGAGGAATAAGATGGTTGTCATACCACTCATCAAGATCATATTGGCGTATTCACCCAAGAAGAATAAAGCAAATGTCATGGCCGAATATTCAACCATAAACCCACCAGATAATTCAGACTCGCCTTCGGGCAAGTCAAATGGTGAACGGTTTGTCTCAGCTAAAATAGATATCAAAAAGACAACAAGCATCGGAAGCAGCAAGACCTGCAACCACCAAGGACGTGCCACTTCAACTATATCAGTCAGGTTCAATGACCCAACACATAACAACACTGTCACAATCACAAGCCCCATAGACACTTCATAAGAGACCATTTGTGATGCAGACCGCATAGCACCTAAAAACGCATAACGGGAATTCGATGCCCAACCAGCCATAATAACGCCGTAAACACCCATGGAAGAAATTGCAAATAAGTACAAAATACCAACATTAATATCCGCAAGTACCCAGCCCGGACTAACTGGAATAACCGCCCATGCGACGAGAGCCAGCATGAAAGTTAGCATTGGTGCGAGCAAAAATACCGCGCGGTGTGCCTGTGAAGGAATAATTGTTTCCTTAGAAAACAACTTCAAACCATCAGCAATTGGCTGTAGCAAACCAAACGGCCCAACCGTCATAGGGCCTTGACGACGTTGCATCGCGCCCATAACTTTTCGTTCAGCATAAGTCATATAGGCAACAGAAAACAGTAACGCGCCGATAATCAATCCGATCTGCCCCAGCATCAAAGTCATAGGCCATCCGTATGATGTCCATAATCCCATCCAGTCAATCATTCTGCTGCCTCCGCAATATCTTGATCCGCTCCTGATACAAATTCTTTCGAACATTCAGCCATTGTTTTAGAGGCACGCGCAATAGGATCTGTCATATAGAAATTCTTGATAGGATTTGTAAATCCGGCTTTCAAAAGCTTACCTTTCTTGCCGAATTTGACCCATTTTGTATCCGGTGCAATATCAAACTCACCGAAATGCGCCCACTCACTCACAATACGTTCACGTATCTGTAACAGATTATCATATGGTAAAATAGCTTTAGCATAGCCAGATAACGCACGAATAATTTTCCAGTCCTCACGTGCTTCGCCAGGGGGCTGAACAGCCAGACGTGTTTTCTGAACCCGCCCTTCTGTATTCACGTAAATAGCACTTTTTTCCGTATAAGCTGCTCCGGGTAAAATAACATCTGCATTATGCGCACCAATATCACCATGATGGCCTTGATAAACAACAAAAGCGTTCTTACTTAATCCGTCCAGATCAAAATCTGCTCCAAGCAAATAAACAAAACTTTTATTTGACAAATCAACAGGCTTATCAGTCACAAAACCAATATCAAGCGCACCAACGCGTGAAGCAGCTGTATGTAGAACATTATAACCATTCCACTCTTCACTCACCATTTTGAAATGTTCGGCAATTTCACGTGTCAGGGCCTGAATTGCGGCGCCATCATTACGCTGGAACGCCCCCATGCCTATAATGATCATCGGGTTCTTGGCTTCTTTTAGAACTTTGGCAAAGCCGCTTTTCGCAGTCAGCAATTTTTCAAGATCAGCAGGAGAAGCACCCAAGTGATCATATTTATATGTCAGATCAACCGCCTCGCCGACAAGGCCAACTTTCGTACGGTTATTCAGCCATGTCTTACGAATGCGGGCATTCACAAGTGGCGCTTCAAGGCGCGGGTTTGAACCGACGATTAAAATCGCATCGGCTTCTTCAATCCCTGCTATCGATGAATTAAACAAATACGCCGAACGCCTTGACACATCAAAACGGGCTCCGTCAATGCGACACTCAAGCTCTCCGCCACCGGTTGCCACTGCAAGGTCTTTCAAAGCGACCATAGATTCAAGATCAGCCATATCACCGGCAAAGAACGCTTTTTTCTCCGCCTTTACAGCCTTCAATTTCTTACCGACAACTTCCAAAGCCTCTTCCCATGATGCTTTGCGCATTTTCTTGGTTTTGTCATCTCTGACCCAAGGAGTATCAAGTCTGCGGTTTTTCAAACCATCATAGGCAAAACGTGTTTTGTCACTGATCCATTCCTCGTTCACATCTTCGTGCAAACGCGGAAGAACGCGCATCACTTCATTGCCACGGCTATCAACACGAATATTTGATCCCACAGCATCATGCACATCAATTGACTCTGTCTTGCTAAGCTCCCATGAACGCGCTTTAAACGCGTATGGTTTGGATGTCAGCGCGCCAACCGGACAAATATCAATCAGATTACCTGATAATTCCGATGAAATCGCTTTTTCAATAAAAGTATCAATTTCGGCATTTTCACCCCGGTGAAGCATTCCAAGCTCGCTCGTACCGGCTACTTCGTCAGAAAAACGAACACAGCGCGTACACTGGATACAGCGTGTCATAATTGTTTTGATTAAAGGCCCAACATTCTTATTGGCAACAGACCGCTTGTTTTCATGATAGCGCGAGCGATCAAAACCGTAACCCATCGCCTGATCTTGTAGGTCACACTCCCCACCCTGATCACAAATAGGGCAATCAAGCGGGTGATTAATAAGCAAAAACTCCATAACGCCGCGGCGTGCCTTATGAACCATTTCACTTTCTGTGTGAACAACCATATCCTCTGCACAAGCCATCGCACATGATGCAACAGGTTTTGGCGGGCCGCCCTCAACCTCAACCAGA
>JAUILO010000151.1 GCA_030432775.1 Alphaproteobacteria bacterium | reverse complement strand
AAACACAAACTCCGATAATGACCAAAACTACCTTTTTCATGCTGCTTTCCTTATGTCTTGATTGTTATCATTCACCGCTATAAACCCTGCGAAACCACCCACAGATGCCATAGGAATTACGCTGTTGTCTTTTGTCATTTGGTATTCTCCCGTTTATTCAACATTTCTGCTTATCCAGCATTCGAAGCCCCGCACTCGCCCTGCGTAAAAAATTGCATGTGCAAGGCTGCGCCTATATTTTGCCTCATATATAAATAGCGCGCAGATGCTGCGCGCTATGTCATATTATAGTAAGTTGTAGGCGGAGAGCATGCAGCAAAGCGTTGCTAAGATCCCTTAAATTTCAAGATGCTGCTTCGACCTTTAAGATAGTGCCATCAGCGCTTGTGACCTTAACCTTTGTACCTTTTTTGATATCTTCGGCGGCTTCGACTTTCCATGTTGAATCATCCACTTCTATCTTGCCCGAACCGTTCACAATTGCTTCTTCCAGTGTGAAACTGCGCCCGACATATTGATTGCCGCGCTGGTTCAGGGACAGGCCGTCATCCTTTTCAACAGCCGGATTTTTACGGCGATAGATTTTCCAGCCACCAAGCGACACCAATGATATGGCCGCCCATATGGTGAACTGTATCTGCCAGCCCATATCCGGAATCGCCCATAATAATGCGCCGACAATTGTTGCCCCCGCGGCAAGCCATAAAAAGAAATAAGCGGTGACAAGCATTTCGAAAACCAAAAACACAAGACCGGCAATCCACCAGTGCCAAAATACGATATCTTCTAACGTCATTTATATGATCCTTCCCCTTTGTAAGGAGCGGTAAGATTGTTTCCAAAGCAGACAGAGTTACACATGGTAAGCCTGCCGCCTTAAAATATTCTAGGCCGCTTTATCTTTGCCTTTACCGAAAGTGTCTTTTGCAATTTCAGCAATGCCGCCAAGGGACCCGATCACGCTGGCTGCTTCGACCGGCATCATAAGGATTTTCTCGTTCGGCGAGTTCGCAAATTTACCAAGTGCTTCGACATATTGCTGGGCAACGAAGTAATTCACCGCAGCGATATCACCTTTGGCAATGGCCGCTGATACTTCTGTGGTTGCGTTGGCTTCGGCGGTGGCAAGACGTTCTCTGGCTTCGGCTTCGCGGAAAGCTGCTTCTTTTTTGCCCTCAGCCTCTAGAATAGAGGATTGTTTTGCACCTTCAGCACGAAGAATTGCAGATTCCCTGTCGCCTTGTGCATCCAGAATCTGCGCACGTTTATCACGTTCGGCTTTCATCTGGCGCCCCATTGATTCAACAAGATCACGCGGCGGCGTAATATCTTTAATCTCGATACGGACAACCTTTACGCCCCATGGCTCCGTCGCATCATCAACGATGCTTAAAAGTTTGGCATTAATTTTATCACGTTCGGATAATAGCTCATCAAGATCCATCGATCCCATCACCGTTCTAAGGTTGGTCATTGTCAGATTCAAAATCGCCCGTTCCATATCGCGCACCTCGTAAGCAGCACGCGCGGCATGCACGACCTGAAAGAAGACGACGCCGTCAACCTGTACCAAGGCATTATCCTTGGTGATGACTTCTTGTGATGGAACATCCAGAACGTTTTCCATCATATTCATACGCGCGCCGATTTGATCAACAACAGGCGTAATAAAATGCAGACCTGGTCTGAGTGTTCTTGTGTATTTACCGAATGTTTCGACCGTATATTCAAACCCCTGCGGAATTGACTTTACGCTTAAAAAGACAACAACAAACGCAAAGACAGCCAGTACGATAACAAATGCTTCCATGAACCTATTCCCCTAAAATTCATCAATAAAAATAAATGTGATTAATAACAATACGCAATAATTACAAAAATAACCTTAACATGGTTATGTGAGTCAGGGAAGAAAATCGATACAGTTCAATAGATTACCTTGGTCAATAGATTACCTTGGTCAATAGATTACCTTGGTCAATAGATTACCTTGGTGAATTGGCATGACGTATAGGATTTCAAGGCATCGCTGGATTACCGGCGCGTGAGGAGTTACCGAGGCAAAATAACATTGCCGATTAAATATTGCTCGCATACAGCCCGGATATATCCTAGGCACGCCCTAGATATCGCCGCCAATATGCGTCCAGCCCGGCGCATCCGTTACATCACGGTAAACGCGGCCGATCGATTTTTCATGACGGAATATAATCTCGACACGGCGGCTGCGTGAATCTGTGGCGGTTTCATCAACGGCATTTTTAACGCCCGCCTCACCCAATGGGTTAATCACGACCTTATCAAGATCAACGCCATATTGCCCCAGTGCATTTTTCACAGCCACAGCCCGTCGCAGCGCCAGCATTTTATTATCATTCTGATTTCCGCGCGTGTCGGTCAAACCATTTAAAAGGATAATCGCGTCGGTTTCCTTTTGAAACTTGATCGCAGCACCATTGACAATACGAAAGGCATCTTTGCTCAATGATGTACTGTTACTGTTGAAATAAATCACGTATTTTTCAATTTTTCCGGGTATTTCACGTGATTTGGGAACACGCGCAACGGGATGGTCGGTGGCTCTTAACACAGCCATCACATTATAAAAGTCCTCGCGGCAAGGAAAATTGTGGCCTTTGCCTTTATATTGCTCCTGATACATCAGCCAGCAATCATATCTGGTTTGCGCCATCGCCAGTAATTTTTCATTTTCCGGAACAAATTTTGTTTCCATAGCATTGAAAAATGCCTTACGAGCAATCGAAAGTTCTTCGACAGCGTGATCTGGAACATCTCTATGGGATGGGTCAAAGGGAATTGTCGTATCACCATGCTCTGATGCTTTCTGTTTTTCGGCAAAAGCATGAATAATATCTTTGCGGCCATGGATTTCTTTTTCGAAATCAGCCAGATTTTTATATTCCACCCCCAGCGTATAAGTAAACTCGTCCTGTCCTTTTGTATTACCGCCAAGCGAGGCTTGCTCCGCGCAACCTGCCAAAATAGCCAGCGTCAGCAGTATAAAAATCGGAAAGAATTGTCTCATTAATACATCCTGCAGCTTTTATGCTGCCTCTTTATGGCACAATATGTCACAATCGTTTGCAACTTGCGCACTCTGTGCGTAAAATAGATTTGTGGTAATATATACATTTTGCAAGCCATATCAATAACCTTTCAGTAATCTTTAATGTCAGACACACCGCCGAATATAAACTCTCCCAGTTCCATGAGCCGTGCACAAACAAGTGTGGGGAATTTCTTGCGTGCCGATGTGTTACTGGCGGCGGGCATTATCTGTATTTTGCTGTTCATGTTAATCCCTGTTCCAGCATGGATTTTAGACGGTGGCATTTCGGTATCCATTATGCTGTCAGTGCTGGTTTTGATGACTGTACTGTTTATTGCATCGCCGCTTGAATTTACAACTTTTCCGACGGTCTTGTTGCTAACCACCTCGCTTCGGCTGGGGCTCAACGTCGCCTCAACACGCCTGATTTTAAGCGAAGGCCATTCCGGCCAGGATGCGGCAGGACAAATCATTAAAGCCTTTGGTAGCTTCATTATTCAAGATAGCTATGTGGTCGGGGGGATCGTCTTTGCTATTCTTGTTATTGTGAACTTTGTCGTTATCACCAAGGGTTCCGGCCGTATCGCCGAGGTTGCTGCGCGTTTCACACTTGATGCTATGCCCGGTAAACAAATGGCGATTGATGCCGATTTATCTTCAGGCATCATCACAGAAGACGAAGCCAAAGGACGGCGCAAAAAACTTGAATCCGAAAGCAGTTTTTACGGCGCAATGGATGGTGCGGCGAAATTCGTTCGTGGTGACGCTATTGCGGGTTTGCTGATTGTATTCATCAATATTATTGGTGGCATTATTGTTGGTACGGCGTTTCAGGGCATGTCGGTTGGTGAAGCGGCACAAAACTATACGATCCTGACGATCGGTGATGGCTTAGTGAGCCAGATCCCTGCTTTGATCATATCTGTATCAGCAGGTCTTCTCGTTTCAAAAGCCGGCGTTGAAGGAACGGCGGAAAAAGTCATGTTCGAGCAATTTGCCGGACACCCCAAAGCAATGGGTATTTCGGGGGCACTTATGATTACCCTTGGTCTTGTTCCGCAAGTTCCATTCCTTCCGTTCTTCTGTCTAGGCGCAGCCGCGGGCGCAATTGCGTTCTTTAGCATGAGAAACAACCAGGAAATTGCACAGGTTAAACTGGATGCGATTGAAGCCAAAGGAAAATCACAGGCCACTCCGGCAGAAGAGCCTATATCAAAAGCCCTTGCGATCGATACTATCCGTGTCGAGCTTGGTTATGGCCTGTTACCGCTTGTTCAGGGCGAAGGCAATAATAAGCTAACAGACCAGATCAAAGGGCTTCGCAGACAGCTGGCCGAAGATATGGGCTATATTTTACCTGCTGTGCGTATTCAGGACAATCTGCAGCTGCCATCACAAACATATACTGTTCGCATCAAAGAGATCGAAGTCGGCCGCGGCGAAATTCGTCCAGCCATGTTGATGGCTATGGATCCTTCGGGCGAGCAGATTTCACTTCCGGGCGAGAACACAATCGAGCCAACCTTTGGACTTCCCGCGATGTGGATCGACGAACAATACAGAGAAGAAGCACATTTTAAAGGCTATACTGTTGTTGATGCGCCAACCGTTGTGACGACCCATATCACCGAAATTATCAAAGATAATATGTCTGACCTACTCTCTTACGCGGAGACACAAAAACTTCTCAACGAAATGCCAGAGGCATACCAGAAACTTGTCGCCGATGTTATTCCGAACCAAGTTACCGTCAGCGGCCTGCAACGTATCTTGCAAAACCTTGTTTCAGAACGCGTTTCCGTACGCGATTTGCCGACTATTCTGGAAGGAGTTTCCGAAACAGCCGGATACACCAAAAACCCGATGCGTATTACCGAACATGTTCGCAGCCGTCTAGCGCGCCAGCTTTGTCACGATAACGCCAATGTAAATAATGTTCTGACGATGGTGACACTTGCGCCGGAATGGGAACAGGCATTTGCAGAGGCCTTAATCGGTGATGGAGAGGAAAAACAACTCGCGATGCAGCCAAGCCGCTTGCAAGATTTCATCAACCGTGTACGCACCGCTTTTGACGAACAACTTAAAAATGGTGAGACCCCTGTTCTATTAACATCACCGGGTATACGCCCGTATGTGAGATCGGTCATAGAACGCTTCAGACCACAAACAGTTGTGATGTCACAAAACGAAATTCACCCGAAAGCGCAAATAAAAACACTGGGTCAGGTCTAATCACCGGTATTATTTTGCGCTAAACCGAAAATATCTTCGAAAATATGATAATTGCTTAGGATCTATTTACATTTATGGTCTAGAATTATTATGTAAGGTAAATTATAATTAACTTGATTCG
>JAUILO010000150.1 GCA_030432775.1 Alphaproteobacteria bacterium | reverse complement strand
TTGATGTGTCTGGCGGTACTTTGACATTTGAAGATGTCTTCACAGGTACAGGCGCAGCAACAGCGGGTACAGTAACAGATACCTTCTTGCTTGATTACGAACTTGTTGATGATGGTAACAATCTTGATTTGACTGTCTCTCAGAACAACACGCTGGTATCTGCGTCACAAAGTAAAGCGACATTGGGTACAGCCGGAGCTTTGCAGACAATCATTTCTCAAAACAATACAACAAATCCTGAGCTTTTGGCTCTATCAACAGCAATTCAAAGTGCAACAACTGCACAGGCGGTAGAAGATCTGGTTGAATCTGCTTCTCCAACTGTTGACGGTAGCTTCATTGCAACAACGCTTGATGTTGGTGATCAAAGTGGACAGATTATTACAAATCGTTTGGCCTCGTTACGCGGCCAAACCGGAATGGTTACCGGTAATGGTTCCGGCGGTTTACAGGCTTGGGCGGAAACATTCGGCAGCGTAGGCGATCAAAAAGCCAGAGATGGCATAGATGGCTATGAATACGATGTTTATGGTCTAGCCGTCGGTATGGATACACGTAATATCGCTGAAGATCTGACGATCGGTTTGGCATTTAGCTACGCACATAGTGAGGCTGACTCAGATAACGTGAACAACACCAACACAGATGTTGATTCATTCTTCCTGACTGCCTATGCCGATTATGATCTTGGTAGTGCTTACTTCCTTGAAGGCCAGATTGCTTACGGCTTTGGTGATGTGGACCAGACCCGTTACAATGTTGGCGGCGCAGGTACTGCAGCTGTATCAAGCTTTGATACAGATCAATACCAGTTCAAAGCATCTGTCGGTCGTGATATTCCACTTCAAAATGGCGTTCTCTTCACACCACGTGCCACAACAAACTATGTTCATGTGGCGCCGGATAACTACACAGAAAGTGGTGCTGGCGGTACAGGTCTGAATACAGAAATTGACAATCTTGATATTCTGGAATTGGGCGTTAGTGTTGATATGTCATATGACTACCAGACAAATGGCGGCATGATGCAGCCACATCTTAGCGCTGGTTACCGTTACGATGTGATTGATGATGAAGTGCAGGCCAGCTCAACCTTTATTGGTGGCGGGCCAACATTCCAAACCGAAGGCTTTGATCCGGCAGAACACAGATTTGATCTGGGCGCTGGTTTCACATACTTCTCATCCAATAACTGGGAATTCACAGCCGATTACGTCTATGATTTCCGCGCTGACTTTGACTCACACTCAGGTGTGTTAAAGGCGGCCTATAACTTCTAGGCGGTTAACGTGATCATTTGATCATCTAAAGAAAAGAACATGTAAAAGCCCTGCAATTTAGCAGGGCTTTTTGTTTTGCGAGAATTAAAGAATAAAATCGGAAAAAGAGCAGCAAGGCATTATCAAGGTATTATGCCGCGAGTAATCATCAATGCGTCATGATAGTTGGAGGAGGTGCGCCGTAAACCCTGCAGCAACATCACGCCTGACTAAAGGGGTGAAGAAGCCAATAAGATAAGCAAGGAGAGGTGAGCGATCAGAAGATCTGGGCAAAGAGGGGGATCAAGGATATGCGGTCAGTATAAATTTTTAGGAAAAAACGCATAATAGATATAAACCGCCATCGACTATGGACAGTGCGGAATGTTGGAATAGGCATGCCGCCATAAAGAATCCCAGCCCTTTTCGTGCGAGGCATCTTGTATAATGATCTGTTCGGCGCAGTGCGGCGTAGGGAGGGCTTGTATAAAGTTACGACTAATCTGTGGCGGTACGATTTCGTCTTTGCCACCTGCGTAATGTATTTGCGGTATGTTCTGCAGCTTTTCTACAAAATCAGCAGGGTTTAAGGATTGCGGCATTAAATCAACATTGTGATGTTTGTTGATAGCGTCATGGTCTAAATTTCCGGCCACAGTGCGCAGGCTTAATATATCATCGCGCTGTTCGGCAAGTAACGCGACAATCGCGCCGCCGCCGGAAAATCCGGTAAGATGAAATCCGGCTGTTTCATAGTGTGCTTTCAGATCGTCAAGAAGTCGGTTATAGCTTTGTAGTACTTCCGTACTAAATCGGTGTGATGTCCAATATTCAAGAGGGCATGGACCGGGTTTCGTCCATTTGGAATATTGGCATGGCCGCGCCAGATAAAGTACATTGGCTGATTGGTCGATAGTAGCAAGGCGCAGACCAATCGGGTTGGTCGGTGTGGGGTCTAGTGATATTTGAGACCTTGATAACCATGCCAGCCCGTCACCCTCAATATAAATGCTGATGGGCATGCCTTTTTTTGCTATACGGGAATAACCGGTCAGTATAAAAGGGGGGGTGTTAAATTCGGTTTTCTGTAGCGCGGCTGGTTCGGCGATTTCATCAGCAAGACTCTGGCGTTGTTGTACACTGGCGCAGCTCGTTTGTAATAACAGGATTGTTGCGACAAACACATAAAACAAAAGCCGGTGCGTTGTATTGCTCCGGCTTTTATAATAATTCTTATTCATGATTTGTCTTTTGATAGCTAAATTATAAGAACTGCACAGTTACAGGTTCAAACAATCAAGCGGCTCGGCCAATAAAGAGGGCCAGCGTTTTGCCCACCCTTCGTCCACATCTGTGTCTTTGATGACGCTGGCACGTAAACAGCCACTATCACCAGATGCGTGGTAGAAGTCTTTGTATAGCTCGTCAGTGCCAAAGCGATCCCATTTTGGCAGGAAGTGATGTTGGGGAATTCTGGCGACTTCTTGCGCAACGTCGATCGGGTTTAGTGAATCTGTAAGTTCGATTCTATTGTATAGCTCTGTGCGTTTTTTGTGATCAAGCGCAGTGGCGACTGTTCTGATGCTTGCAACATCATAACGTCTTGCAGCAACCAGAACGGCAATCGCGCCGCCGCCCTCGTAACCGACAAGATTGATATCTTTGAAGCTGTATCGTGATTTGATGTTATCGATTGCCTCGTTGATTGACGCGACTACTTCCGGTGCATAACGACCTTCATTCCAGTATTTGGATGTATGACACGATCCACCGGCATCAAGTGTGATATATTGGCAAGGACGCGCAAGGTAAACAACATTTGCGCTTTGGTCACGCGCCGCCAGATGCAAAGCAATGGGGTCTCTTGGTGTCGGGTTTTGCGCTTCTGTTCTATGTGCGCTCCAATCATCGCCTTCCCCTTCGATGTAAATCGTCACATCGCTGCCTTGATTGCTGGCGCGTTCAAAGGCGCGTAAGGTGAAGTCCTGTGTTTTGATGTCTCTGGGTAACATGAATACCGGCATAGCAAGGCGTCTTGCTGCTGTTTCACGCATTGGCGAAGAATTAGGCAAACAGGCCGATAGGATAAGCGGCAAAATTAGGAAAATAGCCACAAAACCAGCCATACGTTTAGAGAAGATATTGTTCAATCGATTAAACATAATGAAATCCAGATAATTAGGTTTTATTTGTTCACGGCGCTAGTCGAGAATCTATTTGATATTAAACCGCATTTTACACGTTTTGACCATGCTGTTACGCAAGAAACTCACGGATTTTTGTCGCTGTTTCGGCCAGTCCGATGCGTTCTACGCTAACGCCTTCCGGAAATGCGCCTAATAAACGGGTCGGTAGCATGGAATCAAGCATAACAAAGACGCCTTTATCGGTGGATTGGCGAATCAACCGGCCAAAAGCCTGTCGTAATTTAAAGCGTGTGATCATTTCATCATAACGCCGCCCGCCAAACGTATCCCGGCGGGCCTTGTGTAATAATGTAGGGCGCGGCCATGGTACACGTTCATATATCAATAGTCGCAAGGATTCGCCCGGTACATCAATACCATCACGAACAGCATCGGTTCCCAGCAGGCACGAATTAATATCTTCGCGGAACATATCAACCAGTGTTCCTGTGTCGACATCATCAATATGTTGTCCGTATAAAAGCAGGCCTTTGGCTTCTAAATCACCTGCGATCTGGTCATAGGTGTGGCGTAACCTGTTGATTGATGTAAACAGGCCAAGGCCACCGCCACCGGATGCTTCGAATAATGTACGATAGGCCGCGCTGGTTTGAGCCAGATCGTTTTTGTTCACGTCATTAATAATAAAGACTCGTGTGTGGTCTGCATAATTATAGGGCGAATTTTCGCTAAATCTGATGATGCTTTCATCATCTGTGAAGTAATTGGCGCCAGTGCGTTCTTGTGCCACAAGCCAGTTTTCACCTTCATCTTCGGTGCCATCGCGCAGTGTCGCTGAAGTCATGGCGATGCCATGGGCATGCGGTTTTAATGCTTCGGCAAACGGTTTGAGAGGATCAACCCAATGCCTGTATAGACCAACATCAATGGCTTGACCGTCAATACGCTCGACCTCCATCCAGTCGACGAATTCCGCTTCGATATTTTGTGTCTGCAAGGTCTTGAGCATATTGATCCATGCGCCAAGGCTGTGTTCACCGCGACGTTCTATGCCTGATACCACCGCTTCAATGCGTTTGCGTGTATCGCTATCTAGTGTGTCTGCTTCATCATTGAGCTTTTTACGCAGAATATGCGCGATTTTCTTCATCGGGCTGCGCAGCTCTTCGAATTTGCTTTCAAGTTTTTTGGCCAGATCATCAAGGCCGCTGATTAACGGATGGGTTTGTGTTTCGAGCGAATAGGGGCCGTTTCGGCCAGCAGCGCGGTCATGCACTTGCTGGTATACGCCCAGTAAAAATTGCTCGCAAGCGCCTTGTGGCTTTTTATCGCGCAGTCGCCGTGACCAGCCATGTGCCGGTAAAACCCGAGAGTGCACCAATATGCTCTGTAGTAAGGCTTCGGCATCTGCATCGCCCGCGATCAAGTCCTCAACCCTGCGTGATAAACCGCGCGCGCGGCTTTGTCTGCCGCCCTCTGCGCCAAGCAGCCAGCGGCGTAAATCATGCGTTTCACGTGCGGTAAGATGGCCGGAAAACGCGCTATCGGCTGCATCGAAAATATGATGGCCTTCATCAAAAACATAGCGTGTTGGCAACTGGTCCATTGAACCGGATAGCGCGGTTTGTATCATCACAAGCGCATGGTTTGCGACAACAATATTAGCGTGTTTAGCTTTGCGGATAGATTTTTCAACGAAACATTTATGGTAGTGGTCACATGCCGAATACACGCATTCGCCGCGTTTATCCGATAGGCCGCGCGTATAGTGGTAACCCAGAAGGCCGGAAAGCCAACCGGGAAAATCACCGCTATGCATGTCGCCGCTGCGACTATTTTCGGCCCAGCGCGCCATGATGCCGGCGGCAATGGCCTGATTTGGGTGTTTGGCAATCGCCGCGCTTGCTACGATATCTTCAAGGTTGAGCAAACAGAGATAATTTTCACGCCCCTTGCGAATGGCGACTTTATGATCCTTAAGCTCGGGGACGGGGTATAGGCGGCTTAGTTCCTGATCAATCTGG
>JAUILO010000149.1 GCA_030432775.1 Alphaproteobacteria bacterium | reverse complement strand
GGCCCCGGCGGATAACAACATTTCCGGTAATTTCAGCAGTGTTTGTGTTTTTGTGATAAATACCGTAATCGCCCGTGATTTTTTCTTCTTCGGTTGTGATGATAACATTGCCTTCTGCTTCGAGTGTGTCGATTTCACGTTTGCCTTGTGCGTTGTCTGTTAACGTTGCGGTAATGATATCGGCTTCTAGCGTATTGGTGCTGCCGGCTGCTTTTTTCTGACTCATTTTGGCGCGGCCAATCGCAAGAAGACGGCCATCTTCCGTCCAGTATTCGAAACGTTCATTGGCTGTTACAGTCTGGTTGTCGGAAACAAGCTTAAGATTATTCCCCGTCATTACGGCCTGTGCTTTATCGAGGTTATAAACGGCCTTATCACCGTAAGCTTTGTTCTCTTTCGATGTGATAACGACATTGTTTGTGGCGGTTACTTGCCAGATATCAATGCCGGAATCACTGCCACCTGATTGATCACGATAATCAGCCAGCAAATTTTGCGCAGAAACGCTGACATCGCCTTGTTTGGCGATAGCATTCCCGTCTGCAATGAATTGATTGCTGTTGCGGTGCCATTCCAGAACGTTATCGGCTGTGATTTCCAACGGTTGGTTATTGTTGCCAGTGGTTTGTGCTTGTGTAGAAGCATACGGCATTATTAAAAGCGTACAGCTTATTGCCAGGATTGCTGATTTTAAGCTATTTTGCATTATTTTAGTCTCCCCAAACTCATATTGCCTGCATCATAAAGCGTTAGTTTTGCAGGCCCTGTAAAACTAAGTTTTCCAATTGTTTGATCACCTTTCAAGCCTTTTGCTGTAAGCGTTCCTGCCGGTCCTTGTATATATACATCCTGATTCGATATTGCTTTTGCTTCTAGCATGTCCAGATCAAGCTGTGCTGTTTTTAACTCATAACCTGTATCATGAAAAAGACGTACATCGCCCTGCAATTTAAGTGACTGTACTTCTTCGGTGTACGCGCCATGTTCTGCGGAAATAGCAAGCCATGCGCCAGATTTTAAAAGAATATCAGCAACAGGTTTTTCAAGCTCTAATACGCCATCATTATCTTGTCCTTGAACCGCTTTTTGGGCTGTAATAGTAAAAGGTTGGCCTCTTGAATCTTTGCTTTCAAAGCGGGGATTGGTTAATTCATTCTTGCTGATTTGCGGGCTGGGTTGTTCAGTGATGGCAGCAGGAAGGTCGATATTTTCAGGTATGGTATTGGTTTCTGTAGGTTCGTTTAAGCGTTGTGAAATTGTGTTCTGCTGCTCGGGAAAAGGCGGCGGCACTATTTCTGTTTTTACTGTCAAATCTTCGGGCTCTGTTGATTCGGGCGCTAAAGGGTCTACATATTCCTCAATTGTGTCTTTTGCGGCCAGTTCTTCCAAGGTGAGAGGAACGATAGCACTTTCACGCTCGGTCCATAGAAAGACAGCGCCGATTAAGATCAAGGCTATGACAGGAAGAATAATGCGTGCTTTACGAATAAAGCGGCTATGTCTATATCCGTGATCGCGCGGCTTTACCTCGACGCGGCCAATGCGGTCAAGTCGCTCTTTCGCACTTAAATCCGGTTGATTGTTATCGTCTGGCGTTTCCATGCCAACACTTTGCATTATGCTTGGTTGCTAGGCAAGTCCGGCTTGCAGGCAATCCTGCAGACGGATCATACCCGTTAATTTTCCATCATCTATAACAATAAGGCTTGTAAGGTAATGGCCCGGTGTGCTGGTCATGATTTCCATGGCTTCGGCAGCCAAAGCGCTGGAACTAATACTGCGGGGATTGGTCGTCATGACTTTCGTTACTTTTTTCTGAAGTAGATCTGGTGCCATGTGGCGCTTTAGGTCGCCGTCTGTAATGATTCCTGCCATATTGCCGTCTGACTTTTTAACGATCACGGTGCCAAGGTTTTTTTCTGATAGAACCAAGATGGCTTGATCCATCGTGCTGTCTTCATCAACGAAAGGCAGATCGTCATATTTGATCATTAATTCTGATACTTTCATCAGGCGCTGGCCCAATTTACCGCCGGGATGGAAGACTTTGTATTGTTCTTTAGTTAAACCCATGCGCTCCAAAAGAGCTACTGCCAGAGCATCTCCCATTGCGATCATCATTGTTGTCGAGGTTGTCGGGGCCATACCGTTAGGACAAGCTTCGGGCACGGCAGGGAGAATAAGCGATATATCGGCATAAGAACCCAATGTGCTATCCGGCTTGCTGGTAATTGCAATCAACTTGATGTTAAAGCGGCGTGTATAATGAATGAGGTCTGATAGTTCTGCGTTTTCACCGGAGTTAGAGAGCATCAGAACAACATCGTTATCCGTGATCATGCCTAGATCGCCGTGGCTGGCTTCACCGGGGTGTACGAAATGTGCCGGCGTGCCCGTGGAGGCCATTGTGGCGGCAATTTTACGGGCTACATGACCGCTTTTTCCAATGCCGGCGACAATAAGGCGCCCCGCACGCGTGGGGGCATTTTTCATTTCATGGATTGCACTCACCGCAGCGGCAAACCCATCATCAATAGAAGCTGACAAATCGGATAAAGCTTTTGCTTCGAGGTCTAAAACGCGTTTGGCGCTATTGATGTCGCTTTGTAATGCCATAGTGATTTCTAGTGTTCAAAAATATCCTGATCGGGCCAGCCTTCAAGATCAAGGTCGGCACGTACTGGCAAGAACTCAAAACATTTCTGGGCAAGCTGTATACGTCCAGATGCTTCTAACATAGTATCCAGCTTTTCTTTGAGTTGATGCAGGTACAAAACATCGTTTGCTGCGTATTTTAGTTGCTCTTCACTTAATTCCGGCGCACCCCAGTTGGAAGATTGCTGTTGTTTATTGAGTTCCACGCCTAGTAATTCCCGGCAATTTTCACGAAGTCCGTGACGGTCGGTGTATGTACGTACAAGTTTCGATGCTGTACGTGTGCAATATACGGGCGTTGTTTCAACACCAAGGTATTTCTTCATGACGGCGATATCAAAACGCGCAAAATGAAAGATTTTAATAACATTTTGATTGCTCAAAAGCGCTTTGAGATTGGGGGCACTATAATCATCAGCGGAAAGTTGCACGATATGGGCTTTACCGTCCCCGGCAGAAAGCTGTACGAGGCATAAACGGTCGCGTTCGGGGCGTAGGCCCATGGTTTCTGTGTCGATGGCTACGATATTGCCGAAATCCAGATCGGCGGGGATGTCTCCCTGATGTAGTGTGATATTCATTGTCCTGCTTTTCTTCGTTTTAATGGTGCCCAGGAAAGGACTTGAACCTTCACTCCCATAAAGGGAACTAGCACCTGAAGCTAGCGCGTCTACCAATTCCGCCACCTGGGCATTGTAACAGCTAAAAGCCGTTTAAAAACAATGCGAATTCTCTATAGCACTCTTAGGGTTTTGTCAAACCTTTGCTTGTATACTGATTTGATATATTTGCGGCTTTTTTGCGTGTGTGTTCTTGTGTAATATAAACAGACTTTATTAACGGCAAAACAATCATACAATGTCTGAAATTTTAGTTATTCATCACGATCAAAAGCAGGGAGAAGCGTTGCAAGAAGGCTTACTGTCTGCCGGACATCATGCCCGTTATATGAGTCCTAAAGCAGAAGATCTTCTCTCAGCGCTACAATCCAAGGCGGCAGATGTTTTGTTTTTGGATCCTAGCTATTGGCAAGAGCCTGAAAAAGAGCTGCCGCCTTTTATTAAATCTTTGCGTCGTGTCAGCAATAACTATACCTATCTTTGTTTGTTATCCGATGATCTGGCACGCGAAAACGCTATCCGCATGGGGGCAAATACGGTTTTGTCTCCTGTGTTCGAAGACAATGAAGCTGCCAATCAGCATTTTGAGAAAATTCGTGAACAGGCCGAGTTTTTGAGTGTATTGGCATCCCGCATCGGTGATGACAGTATTGATTTTCCAAGTGCTGGCGGTGTTATCGCCCGTTCAGCATTTAATCAGCTATTTCTATCTGCCATTGATCGCGCCAATCGATATGGTGAACAAACTTATATTTTGTTTTTCGAGATTGAAAATTACCGTGAATTACTTGAACTTGATGGTTCTTATGCTGCCGGATATACCGTAGCTAATCTTTCAAAAATCCTGGTCGAGATGCGTCGTCAAAGCGATATCATTGGCCAGACGGCCAAAAACGAGTTTGGTTTGCTACTGCAAAGACCGACATATGAAACGGAGCCTGTTGAAGCAGCCAACCGTTATATTCGTGCTTTTGGCGGTGAAAATCCCGTGGATTCCTCGGGCGGAGCGCCGGTTAATCTTTCTGTGACTTTGGTGGCGTTGCCCACGGCTGAAAAGCTTTTTCACGAAACTGTTATATCCAAAGCTTCTTCCTAATATTATCCCGCTCTCAATAAGGCTTTTATTCGCGTTAAACTTGTATTGGTTTTTCTTGGGGATTACCATGAATTGTTTTTGCGTGGTTTATGCGTATTTCTACCGTCTAACAAATTTGCATGTTGCAATTATGCGTCTGTATACAAGGCTTAAATCTACGGTTTTACTCTTGTTTTTCCTGTTGTTTGGGGCAATTCAGGCTTCTATACCTGTCTCTTATGCGGCGGAAAACATTCAGGACGAATCATCTTTTCATTACGTTTTGGATGCCGGTGATCGTTTGCGCATCAATGTGTTCGGAGAAGCCGATTTATCGGGCGTGTATAATGTTTCCAGTGAAGGAATCATATCTTTCCCGTTGATCGGGGAAATCAAGGCAGCAGGGCTGTCAGCGCAGGCATTGGCATTTAACCTGGAATCCAGATTAAAAGACGGGTATTTGAGAAAGCCAAGTGTTTCTATCGATATTGATACGCACAGGCCCTTTTACATCATGGGCGAGGTTAAAACGCCCGGCAGTTATAACTACGTATCCGATATGACGGTTTTAAAGGCTGTGGCTATGGCGGGCGGGTTTACCTATCGTGCCAAGGAGGACGAGGTCGAGATATTGCGGCTTAAAAATGGCAAGATGGAGCCTATAGGCAAGATCAGCGTGGAATCACAGACAAAGCCGGGTGATGTTATCATGGTGAAGGAGCGTTTTTTCTAAAATGCGGAAGGTTTCAGCAACATCGGAAAATTATCAAAGGCCAGAAATTTCCGATGATTCTGATATTGATATGCGTGCATTTCTGTTCATGCTGTGGCGGCGGAAATTGCTTTTGATGGGTATAATGTTTGTGGGTGTGGGGCTGGCTTTTGCCGCGCTTAATATGACCATGCCACGGTATAGCGCCCGTACATTGTTCTTGGTAAAAGAGGGTGGAATGGAGCAAAGCATGGGACAGGAAATGCAAAGTCTCATGTCCTCACTTCCCGCGCTTCAAGCTGATACAGCGATGATCCTGAGTGAGTTGGAGGTTGTACGTTCCCGCACATTGGCGCGCAAAGTTGTAAAGCGCCTCAATCTCAGGAGTGATCCTGAGTTTAATGAGCATCTTCAGGAAATTAAAATGACGCAAGG
>JAUILO010000148.1 GCA_030432775.1 Alphaproteobacteria bacterium | reverse complement strand
TAACGATGCCTATGATGTGTTTTTAGGTAAAATAAGCAAGCGAATCTCCTCAATGAATGAATGGATGTATGGTTTGAGTGATGTTGTAATTTACAGTTTTATGTCGTTTATGGCTTTGTTTCTTTGTATCGGTTTGTTATCGGTGCGCAAGAGAAAGAAATCACCCGAGGATTATTTGCTGGCAAGCCGCGATATCAGTCCGATTTTTGCCGGTATTTCTGCTGCCGCATCCACAGCAAGCGGATTTGGCTTTATCGGCTTTATTGGTTTTGGTTATGCAATGGGGCTTAGTGGGGTATGGTTTATATTCGGTATTATCGCAGGATCACTTCTTGGGTTTGGATATACTGCACGCCGTTTCCGAATTTTAAGTCAGCGTAATAAATGTGTATCTTATACTGAATTTTTATCAGCCAGAGTCAAAGGCAGGACAGCTTTATATCCGTTTGTGCTAGGCGTGCTTGGTATAGTGGCACTTACGCTTTATGCGACTGCGCAATTCACATCAGGAAGTAAGGCTCTACATGTGCTTTTTGGCTGGGATTACCGCGCAGGCGCACTGCTTGGTGCATTTATTGTCGTTGTATATTGCTGGGCTGGCGGTATTCGCGCATCAATCTGGACAGATGTGGCGCAGATGTCCGTTATGTACGCCGCTATGTTTATTTTAATGTTTGTCTCTTTGCAAGAGCTCGGCGGTTTATCAGGCCTTTATGATGGGCTTTTGGCAATTGACCCCAAGCTTGTGCAGATCCTGCCGACACAAAATCCGTTCGGACCTTTGTTGTTTATTGCAGGGTGTTTATCCGTTGGACTGAGTTTTTTGGGCTTTCCACATGTGATGGTGCGGTTTATGACGTTGAAAACCCCGCGCCAGACAAAACAGGCCATTGGCTGGTTCGAATTATCATATGGATCATTTTACATTACAGCCTATATCGTTGCGCTTTGTACGCGGGTTTTATTACCTGACGTGGGGACGTTTGATAAAGAGCTAGCTTTGCCGACCTTGGCGAGTAACATGCTGCCTGATATTCTGGTAGGGGTGATATTAGCCGGTATTTTTGCAGGAACGATATCAACAGCTGATTCACTTATACTGAGTTCGACAGCCAGTCTTTCAAGAGATATTTTTCCTGAGCGTAAGGATTCATATTCTTTCATGAAACTGGGCACAATAGGGTTTACAGCATGCGCGCTTATCTTGTCCATTAGCGGCAATAAGAACGTGTTTGATCTGGTGATGTTTGCAATAGCCCTTATGGGCGCAGGGTTTGCGCCGCTTGTTCTTGTTCAGGTTATGAGTTGGCATTTGTCTCAGAATGTCGCCCTATTAATGGTTGTGAGCGGTGTTAGTGCATCTATTGCATGGCGTATCATGGGATATCATGTGCATGTGTTTGATTCATTGGCGGGGATGTTTGTAGCCCTTTGTGTTTATTCAGTTGCGCGGATGTATGGTTATGGTCTATCTAAGACAAGTAAATAATTAATCCAGTACAGGTTTGTACGAAAACAAATCTGTCGTAAGAAAAAGTGGTAACTAATTTTGAGTTTTGAAGATCTCGGTTTTAACGAGAATATAATGAAGGCGATTAAAGAATGTGGCTATGAAAAGCCAACGCCTATACAGGAACAAGCAATTCCTATTGTTTTAATGATGCGCGACCTTATTGGTGTTGCGCAAACCGGTACAGGTAAAACAGCAAGTTTTACACTGCCGATGATTGAGGTGCTATCGACAGGAAAGGCCAAGGCCCGTATGCCAAGGTCTCTTGTTTTAGCGCCCACACGTGAACTAGCAGCACAGGTTGCTGAAAATTTTGATTTATACGGAAAATATACCGGCCTGACTAAAGCGCTGCTTGTTGGTGGTTCGTCTATGAACGAGCAGCTTAAAGTTCTGGATCGTGGCGCAGATGTTTTAATCGCTACGCCGGGGCGTTTGCTTGATTTGTTCGAACGTGGCAAGATTTTGCTCAATGACATTAAGATAGTTGTCATTGACGAAGCAGACCGCATGCTGGATATGGGCTTTATTCCCGATATCGAGAAAATTTTCTCGATTATTTCACCATCACGCCAGACCTTATTATTCTCGGCAACTATGCCGGATGAAATCAAGCTGTTGTCTGAGAAATTCCTGCAGAACCCAAAACAGATTTCTGTTGCGCCGCCGGCATCACCGGCGATGACGGTGGAACAATTTGTTTGTCATTGTCATTTCAAAGAAAAAGACAAAACGTTGCTCAAGATTTTTGAAAAAGAAGATATCAAAAATGCCTTCATTTTCTGTAACAGAAAACGTGATGTTGATAAGCTGGCTGTGTTTTTAAAACGTGCAGGATATAGAGCCAAACCATTGCATGGCGATATGCACCAAAGTGTTCGTTATGAAACACTGGATGAATTCCGAGAAGATAAAATCGAATTTCTAGTTTGTAGTGATGTGGCTGCACGGGGTATTGATATTGCTGCTGTGTCGCATGTTTTTAACTATGACATTCCGTTTAATGCAGATGATTATGTTCACCGTATTGGTCGTACGGGACGCGCCGGTATGAAGGGGCGTGCATTTGCACTTATTTCTCGTGATGATGAAAAGCCTTTGGCAGCTGTTGAAAAGCTTTTAGGACAGAAAATCGAGGAGCTTGTTCTGAATAAGGAGAGTGTCTCGAAAGGTGGTTCTGCAAAATCCAGTGATGCAAAATCAACTGAAGAAAAAAACGAAGACTCCAAAGGTCAGGGTAAGGACGATAAGAATCGCGGTAATAAGAATGCGCGCAAAAACACCCGATCTAAACCGGACAATCGCGGCGGTACGGGGCAGTCCTCTTATAAACAGAGCTCATCCCATAGACATGGGCCAGATTGTGACCATGATTCGCATGGTGGTAAGCCACAAGAATCAAAGACTAAATCACGAAACCATGGCGCGCAGAACAATAAGAATTCTCGTCATAGAGATGATAATGATGAAAACACACCAAAGGGTTTTGGTGATGATGTCCCTTCATTTTTTGGCTAGTGCATCACAGTCATTTTAATTCAGAACTATAAAGACGCTAAATCATTGCTTTGCTTGACTTGAAATGCAGGAAAAGCGAAAATCACCATTGGTTTAAGGTTCCTACCAACGCATTATATTGCGTTTTTATAAGCTTTTATTAAAACGTTACCAATTCGCACGACAAGCCGAGATAGTTATATGGTCCAAATAAAAAAGCGTCTTTTTATATCGCCTGTGTTGTTTGGGTTATGTCTGTCTGCGATTCCTTATGATGTTCACGCGGCGTCGATTAATGAATATGAAGTTTACTCTTCTGTTGATAGCCCCAGAATTTTGAGTGATGAGGTGGTTGTTAAACCGCTGCCGGATGACAATAATGTACAGATAAAGCGCGAAGTGATGAACGCGCCGGATGTCGGTATTTCGATTTTACCAGCTGATATTCTTGATCCGGGAGCTGTTGGTGATGGTGAACAGGTTATCCGCAATTCGTCTTCTGTGCCTGATACAGGTATCACTGTACCATTGTATGCGCTTGACCCTTCAGTTCATACACCGCAAGAAAAGACCACAACGGCAGAGCCTAGTCTTGTTTTTATGGATCAGTATTTCTCGGAAGAGGACGAACCTTCCGTCCAAACAGTTATATCCAAGGCTACGCAAAAGCCGTCAGAACATCAAAAAGAACAAAAGCCGCAAAAACATATGACACGTGCCGAAAAGGCCCTTTGGTATAATGGCGAAGAACAATATGCGCAGGCATCTGTTGATGATGCGTCCAAAGCGACTGCCCTGCAAAAAACTGATTTTCCACCTGATGCTCCACAGCCTGTCATCACCTCACAGTCCGGTCATTATGCTTCTCTTGCTGATACTGCTGCGCAGAATACAACCGAAGAGGAAGAGACACCGGTTGATTTTTCCGCAGATAGCTTGCAACACAACAGTACAACACAGACCGTTATCGCTTCGGGCAATGTGGAACTTGTACAGGATGGCAGAGTGCTGCGCGCGGACGAGATGATCTATAACCTTGAAACCGACACTGTTGTTGCCAAGGGGAATGTTGTTTTGAATGAACCTTCGGGTGATTTGTTCTTTGCGGATAGTTTCACTTTAAAGCGTAAGCTGAAGGAAGGTTTTATTTCCGGATTGGAAGGCTATCTTGCTATGGGTGGCAAATTCACCGCTGAAGAGGGGCAAAGGCTTGCCGATCAGACGATTGTCATGAAAAATGCCAGCTACACACCTTGTGACTGTGATGATGATGCCGAAGGCACGCCGGCTTGGGCAATCAAGGCAAGCGAGGTACGATATGATCAGGAAGAACATCGTATTTCATATAAAGATGCGCGTTTTGAAACATTCGGGGTTCCGGTTTTCTATACCCCGCGCTTGTCGCATCCTGATAATTCAGTCAAACGCAAAAGCGGGTTTTTAACACCAAGCTTTGGTTATGATAGTGATATTGGCGCGAATATTACCCAGAATTATTATTGGGATATTGCGCCGGATAAGGATGCAACATTCGGGGTTTTGGCTTCATCAGACGAATCTCCGGTTGCGCTTGGTGAATACCGCCAGCGTTTTGATCAGGCAGAGCTGAATGTTGAAACCAGTTTGACATGGTCCGATCGTACCGATGATATTAACGGCGTTGAACGCCGTACGGATGAAGAGTTGCGCGGGCATATTTTTGCATATGCAGACTGGGATATTAATGAAAAATGGCGCTCTGGTGCATCTTTGGAATATGCCTCTGATGACCAATATTTGCGTCAGTATGATTTTGATGGTGAGGATGTTCTTGAAAGCGAATTATATGTCGAGCGTTTTTCCGGTCGAAACTATGCAACCGCTCGCCTTGTCGGGTTTCAGGATTTGCGAATACGTGAAAGACAGGTTGACCAGCCTAATATCCTGCCGGAAAGTTTTGCATCGTTTTATGGCGATCCCAATGGGGTGCTGGGCGGCCGTTGGTCTGTGAATGTATCGGCTTTGGGGCTGGTCAGGGATGATGGGCAGGACGTGAACCGGTTCATAACTGAGGCTGACTGGCAGAGGCGCTTTGTATCGGATTTTGGTCTTGTGAATACTTTTGACATCAGTGCGCGCGGGGATGCTTATAATGTTTCTGATCGCGAAATCGCTACATTTGGCTCTGGCCGTAGCGAAGAAAGCACAGAAACAAGACTGTTTACACAGGCTCAGCTGACAACGCAGTACCCGATGGCAAAGCGTTATAAGAAGATGAACTGGCTTATTGAGCCTGTCGCATCGCTGACCGTATCGCCTGACGCCAATGAGGAAGATGATGATATTCCCAATGAGGACAGTCAGGATGTGCAGCTTGATGCGATTAACCTGTTTAGCGACAGCCGTTTTCCCGGATATGACGTCATAGAAGACGATTCGCGCGTCACTTATGGTATGCGCACGGGCGTTTATGGTGATGATGGCAGCTTCGTACGCAGTTTCATTGGCCAGAGTTACAGATTTGATGATAATGACAACCCGTTTCCGCAGG
>JAUILO010000147.1 GCA_030432775.1 Alphaproteobacteria bacterium | reverse complement strand
TTCTGATGCGCAGCCATTTACCTTTGCCCAGAATTCTCCCTGATATTTGGCTGGCTTTAATAATGTACCATCCCATGCATCGGCGAACCGACCACCATTTTCACCGCCTTCAATCGGCACAGATTCATCAAGCTTGCCGTTGATAATAATCGCCGAGACAGGGTGCGATGGATATTCTTCATCGCCAAACATACCGCCGACAACTGGCGCAATTGCCGCTATCTTATTGGATAACTCCGCGCCCAGACGATGCGACATCATCGCGCCATTTGACATGCCTGTGGCATAAATACGTTTTGTGTCGACCGGATATTCAGTCACTAGTTTATCAATGAGCGCGCTAAAGAAACCAACATCATCCACATCGTTTTCCATTGCAGGGCCACAGCAATGTTTTGCATTCCAGGTTTTAAGTTTGCTGCGCGCACGGCGGCCAGAGCCTTCAGGATAGACAACAATGAACCCCTCCATATCGGCCTTGGCGGAAAAATCACTCATCTTAATTGCGCTCTGTCCATCACCGCCGCCACCATGCAACATCATAACCATCGGAACTTTTCCGGATTGCGCCCTCACCTTGGCCGGCACATACACATAATATGTGCGTTCATCACCTTTATAATTCATGCGCTGTTTTTCAGGTGCCTGACCATTATCATTACCACGCAAAAAACGACCGCCCGCAAAACTGTTATGCGTCAAACTTGGTGCAAGCACGCCAAATGCTATCAGTATTATAAGTAAAAAAGCAAAACGAAGTCGTTTATTTTGTTCCATCTCGTCCCCATCACGATCGATCTATTGCGAAATATAATATCGTAATATTGATACGGGCATAGCCCCCATTACCTTCGCAAAAACAATAAAAAGCCGTGCTCGAACGCAGTACACCACCCGTTTTCATAATAAAATACAGGGCTAAAACCCTTACATACCGCGGCGCAGCACATTACAGGTAAGTTTTTTTCTTTAAACTTACGGCAAAATAGTGTTTTAATACTGAAAATATAAAATTGTGTTGAGCAGGTAAGCGTATGAATTTATCAGCTTATTGGGATAAGCTGGTAAGGTTGTGTACAGGCGGTCACACGTCTGCACAATCTTCCAAAGCAAAAGATCCGAAAGAAGCAAAAGATCCGAAAGAGAAATCTTTAAACGATCCGCAGCAAGAAGAGCAGCGGACACTGTTTATGGCGGGCTGGCTTACACTGCAATTCACAAGTGCCGCAGACATTCCGGCGTTTGATACTTTGTTCGAGCCCGATATCAAAGAGCATATCGACCCCAAAGGCAATATTGCCAAGCGCCAGTCCAAATATTATGAAGAGGCGATTGCAGACGGACATGCCGTTTATATTAAAGGCGAAGAACAAGCCGCCTATTCTATCGGCATGGCTTACCACACATCACTTGATGGTGACTTAGATAAAAGACCTGCCGATTATATCGAGATAGGCACAATGCTTTCCGTCCTATCAAGATTTAACATGTCAGCTTTAACCGGCTCTGCACTTACTTTGAAAGAATGGCTCAATGGACCGCCAGTCGTCGGTTTTGCTTCGGCGATTAAATCAAATAATGTTGGCTCGATCCTGTCCTTCACAAGAATGGGCTGGATTCCCGAAGATAACGAAGATTTTTATAATCCTATTATTCAAAGCTGTGATCAAAACCTTGTTCCAAATAGCAATAACAAAGTACCCGGTCCCGATGATCCACCAGAAGACTGGTATGTCTTGGGGCCTGATGCACTGGCGGCGCAAGCCAAAATACTGCTCGAATTCCTAGACCGCGGTACTCTATACAACAAGAAAACAGATGAACATATCCAGATTGACCTGCGTGACCTTGACCGTGTCGGACTGACGCGCGAACGTCTGGAGGCCATCGCCCTAGGCGAAACTGACAGAGATGTCTTGCTTGCCATGAACTCTGATCAAGCTTCTGATCAGACGACACCCCCCACACAACAGCGCAGGCCAAAACTTTAATTTCAAGCGCTTGATTTACTGCTATAATCGCTGATAATCTAATTTTTCATGTCTATGATGTATGGAGATATAAAATGCCTGTGATCAACAGTCTTGCCGACCTTAAAACCGAAGCTGCTACATGGAGACATGAGCTACACCAAAACCCTCAAACATCATATGAGGAGACATTTGCTTCGGGTTTTGTAAAACAAAAACTGGATGAATGGGGTATTACCTATAAAGAAGGTATTGCGGTTACAGGCGTGGTTGCCACAATCGAGGGACAGAAAACAAGCTCTGGCAAAGCCATCGGCCTGCGCGCCGATATGGACGCGCTCAACATCACAGAGAAAACCAATCTGGAACACGCATCCAAAAACCCCGGTAAAATGCATGCTTGTGGTCATGACGGACACACGGCAACGCTGCTTGCTACGGCCAAATATCTGAGTGAAAACAGAAATTTTGACGGCAAGGTACATTTAATATTTCAACCTGCCGAAGAAGGCGGTAAAGGCGCACACACAATGATTGACGAAGGTCTGTTCAAGGACTTCCCTTGTGATTACGTCTTTGGTTACCACAACTGGCCTGAAATGCCCAAAGGTCACATTGGCACAAAAATCGGCCCGCTCATGGCTGCAACAGATGATATTGAAATTACAGTAACCGGCGCAGGTGGACACGCTTCACAGCCGCATCTTACAATAGACTCGCTATATATAGCTTCGCAAATCGTTATCGCCCTGCAAGGTATCATTAGCCGCATGCTGGATCCTGTTGATACAGGCGTGATCAGTATCACCAATTTTAACGCCGGTAGTGGCGCCAATAACATTATTCCAGAAGTGGCCACACTAACCGGCACATTGCGTACATATAAACAGGAAACCCGCGATAAATTAAAAGGTAAGATTGAAGTCGTGACAAACAACATCGCCCAGGCCTATGGCGCGACAGTCAGCATCAACTTCACAGATGGCCTTGACCCGACAGTGAATTCGGCCGATGGCGTAGAAATCGCCTTACGTGCGGCGCAAAAAGTTGTACCAGAAGACATGATAGATGGCGATTGTGAGCCATGTATGGGCGCAGAAGACTTTGGCGCATATCTGACAAAGGTTCCCGGCGCATTCATCTTTTTGGGGCAAAGAGAAAAAGAAGAAGGCAGCCCACATAATTACGGCCTGCACAGCCCATATTACGATTTCAACAATGAAATTATTCCGATTGCATCAAGTTATTTTGTTGCTGTGGTCGAGGAATATATGCCACTAGATAAATAGACATCGAATAACAAAACCATACGGCAAAAATAAAAACGGCCAATATAAGCCGTCAGAGTAAATGGAGTAATAAGGGTGACACTAAGATTTCTAACGCATGATGATTTTCATCACATCAGTGCGCTGCAAGACACTATCATCAACCATTTACGGCAATATTCGAACCCGCGTTTTATCATCAAACGCCCGGATGAATATATTACCGAACATCTGTCTAACCCGCATGCCATGGTTGGTTATGCCGTTGATGGACGCCACATTGCACAGGCGATATATCACGCGCCGAACGAATTTAACATTACCGAACTTGGCGTTGATATATTACCGGAATATGATCACGGTGACCGTGTCAGTGTTTTACAAGGCATTGTCATACATCCTGAATTTCAAGGCCGCGGCTATATGAAGATGATATTAGCGGACTGGCAGGACTGGACAAAGAAACAAGGCATCAGACACCTGGCCGCCCGTACCGAGGCCCACCATGAAGCCAGTAAATTCAATTTCAAAAAAGCAGGCTTTAGCGTAACGCAGACTATCGTTGATCCGTACGATAATGCCAGCGTCTGTATTCTGCATAAATATATTTAAACGATCAAAACGTCTTGGCCATCACCTTCGGAGGCCACGGCAATCGCGGTAACGTCATCATCCTCGCTATCCCCATCTGCCGTATCACTGGCCTCGCTATTTGCCGAAACCTCCTGCGTATCTGCAGTTTCATCACCTAAACCTGCGGCATGATCTTTTGGTATCCCAGCATCATCTATGGCTGCATTATCCGCGACATCTTCGCCAATATCTTCTTCTGCCTGTTCCTCTTTAGAATCATTATCGGTGCGAATTTCATTCAGGAACTGGCCAACAGATCCTTTCAACTCATCAGACAAATCAGACACGACCTTGGCCGCACCATGAACAGAATCCGCAGATACGCCCGTCTCTCCGGTACCGCGCTGCACTTCGATAATAATCTGTGACACTTGCTGTACACCGCTTGAGGCTTCGGACAAACTGCGCACAATCTCGCTTGTTGTCGCATTCTGTTCCTCTACAGCTGCCGAAATGTTGGTCACAGAATGATCAATTTCGGATATATTGTTAATAATACGCTCCATCGCCTGAACAGATTGCTTTGTTGCTCCCTGAATTTCGTTAATGCGCTGGCTAATTGTATTGGTTTTTTCGGCCGTTTCGGTTGCCAGTTTTTTAACCTCATCCGCCACAACAGCAAAACCTTTACCCGCGTCACCGGCTCTTGCTGCTTCAATCGTGGCATTCAGCGCAAGCAAATTCGTCTGCTCGGCAATATCCTGAATAGATGTAACGACCTCGCCTATATTCTGGACAAGCTCACTCAAATTCCCGACAGTCTTGTTGGCACTATCTGCGTTAGCCGCTGTGTCATTAGATTTTGATTTCGCGCTTGTGATTTGTTTCACAATTTCGTTTGAACTCGCGGACATTTCTTCCATCGCAGAGGCAACAGTACTAACATTCTGGCTAGCCTCTTCGCCCGAAGCCGCAACAGTTTGCGTTGCCGCAGAGGTGTCATTTGCGATGCTGCGCATGTTATCGGCCGTTGATTGCAACTCTATAGATGCGCTTGCCAAAGAATCAATGAGCGAGCCAACCTGATCATCAAAGCGATTTGCCATACCAAGCATAGTTTGGCGTTTCTCTATCGAAAGCTTGCGCTCGTTTTCCACCTGCTCCATTTCCAAGCGTTCTTTTTCCAGTGCATTTTCCTTGAACACAATAACCGCTGCTGCCATCTGGCCAATCTCATCAACCTTGCCAGAAAACGGAATGTCCGAGGTAATATCGCCTTGTGCCAAATTCACCATAGAATTTTTGATTGAAACAATCGGTTTGATAGCCATCTTACGAAGAAGCACCACCAAAGCCAGTACGATCAAGGCCGTAATAACTGCAGAGGCAATAAACGAAGTGTTACGCATATGCGCCAATTCAGCCAAAACCTGTTTTTTACTCCACGCCATAGCGACATAACCAATAATCTCGCCCTTTTTCTCATCTATTGATGGAACAATTGTAATGACATGCGTACCTGTATCCACTGTCAACTCATCGGCGACAAGTTCGTCTTTATGCGTAGCAAGCAGCTCCGCCAAATCAACATTGTCATAGATTTCAGAAGAAAATACCGATAATGGCTCCAGATCGACATTTGTCACCAGCACATCGGCTAGATTTGACTTTTCTTCCGGCTCGGCCTGTTTATCATAAACCTTGCGTATGGATTCTGCTTTCTTCCATTTAATACCGCCTGACATCTGCGAGGCCAAAAGCACG
>JAUILO010000146.1 GCA_030432775.1 Alphaproteobacteria bacterium | reverse complement strand
TGTTTGTGTTCATGTGGTCAGGATTTGATACAGCGCCGACAGTTGCCATGCACTCACCACGCACCAAGCGAAGTTCACCTGATGTTAGTTTAATCTGAGCATAGCCTTGGTCACGACCAACAAGCTGTCCGTAAGCGCCTGCTGCGCGGATCATTTGCGCGCCTTTGCCTGGCTTTAGTTCAACATTATGGATGATTGTACCCACTGGCATATTCTTCAATGGCATCGCGTTACCTGGCTTAACGTCAACTTTATCGCCAGCTATTACTTTATCACCAACAGCGAGGCGCTGAGGTGCAAGGATGTAGTTGCGCGTGCCGTCTTCATAGCTAATCAACGCGATGAAGGCTGTGCGGTTAGGATCATATTCGATGCGTTCAATTGTTGCTGGGGCATCAAACTTTGTGCGTTTCCAGTCGATAACACGATAACGACGCTTATGGCCTCCACCTACATTACGCGATGTCATGCGGCCATGGTTGTTACGACCACCGGTTTTATTCAAGCCCTCAGTTAATGATTTTTCCGGCTTACCTTTGTAAAGCTGGGTACGGTCAATTTGCACCAATTGGCGCTGACCGGGGGTTGTTGGGTTAAACTTCTTCAAAGCCATTTTCTTTTTCCTTCTTCTATCCTCAGTATCGGGGAGGCCCCATAAGTTGCTCTAAACCTTAATCGAGAGCTAGAGTTTCCTCTAGTTCATATAATTTATTTGAATTACCCGACTCAACTGCCGCATCAATCGCAGGCTGCATAGCCAAGGCTTTTAATTCTGTTTCTGTTGCGTCCTGCCAAGTTTTAGGTAATTGAGTTTTCTTATCCATTTTTAAACTCCAGTACTCGTATCAATCGTCTGACCTTCTTCAAGGCTGATGATTGCTTTTTTCATATCGCTGCGGACACCCTTAACGCCTTTAAAGCGCTTTGTTTTTCCTTTTTGGATCAATGTGTTTACAGATTTCACCTTTACACCAAACAGTGTTTCAACCGCGACCTTAATTTTTGGCTTGGTTGCACTTGGCGGCACAACAAATGTTACCTGGCCGTGCTCTGACCCCAGCGTTGCTTTTTCAGTAATGTGCGGACGAGAAATAATCTCGTACATCCATTCTTGTATTTCTGCTTTTTTCTTTGCTGCCATGGTTCTTACCCTTTAAGCTTTTTAGTAAGGCCGTTAACGGCCTCTTTTGTTAGTATTAATGTGTCGCGACGAATTATGTCATACACGTTTGCACCCTGAACCGGCAACACGTCGATGCGTGGCAAGTTGGCTGTTGCGCGGGCAAAGTTAGGATCAATCTCTTCTCCACCGATGATGACAGCAGAGTTGAAACCAAACTTCGAGAGCGCCTCAGCCATTGGCTTTGTCTTGTGTGACGTTGCCTTGGCATCATCAAGAATGATCAGCTTACCTTCAGCCGCTTTGGCGGATAGTGCCGAGCGCAATGCAAGTTGACGGATTTTCTTTGGTAACTTAATCGCGTGGCTACGGACGATTGGGCCGTGAACGGTTGCCCCGCCGCGGTCAATGTTACGCTTTTTATCGCCAGCACGGGCCTTACCTGTACCCTTTTGTGGATGAGGCTTCTTACCTGTACCGCGAATTTCGTGGCGCTGCTTGACTTTTGCGTTACCGGAACGACGATTGGCTAGCTGATAATTAATCATCTGGTGGACGATATCTTGACGAATGTTAGCATCGAAGATCGTACCATCAACCGTCATTTCGCCGGCGTCTTTACCTTCAATTGTTTTAACTGCGAGTTTCATTCTTACTCTCCCTTATCTTCTACTGCTTCATCGGCAGCTGGAGCTTCTTCCTTTGCAGGAGCGGCTGATTTTATAATCCCAGCTGGTAACGGTGCGTTATCAGGCAATATTTTTTTGATAGCATCGGTTACCAAAATCCAACCGGATTTTGATCCAGGAACAGCGCCCTTCACCAACACCAAGTTATGCTCTTCATCAACAGCCACTACTTCTAGGTTTTGCGTTGTTACGCGCTCGTTACCCATTTGACCAGCCATTTTCTTACCTTTGAAAACACGACCCGGATCTTGACATTGACCAGTAGAACCATGCGCACGGTGAGAGATTGATACACCGTGTGATGCACGCATTCCGCCGAAATTGTGACGCTTCATTGCACCTTGAAACCCCTTACCGATGGATGTACCACAGACATCAACATACTGCCCCGGCACGAAGTGAGCCGCGCTCAACTCTGCGCCGATGTCCGGCAAGTTTTCGTTGGACACCCGGAATTCCGCCAGCTTTTTCTTTGGCTCGACCTTTGCTTTTGCAAAATGGCCACGATTGGCTTTTGATGTTCGCTTAATTTTAGCAGCGCCTGCACCCAGCTGAACAGCGGTATAGCCATCTGTTTCTTCTGTGCGATGAGCGATGACTTGGCACTGATCAATTTTTAATACCGTTACAGGCACGTGACGACCGTCTGCGTCAAATACGCGGGTCATGCCTTCTTTTCTTGCTATTAGTCCGGTTCTCATTTTTCTTTTCCTTATTCCAGAGGTTGACGCCCTTAAAACACCAACATGTTAACCTTCACTTACTTTATTAAGCGGCCTTTGGCTGACCGATTTTAATTTCGACATCCACACCAGCTGCTAGATCAAGCTTCATCAAAGCATCAATTGTTTGTGGTGTTGGCTCAACGATATCAAGTAAGCGTTTATGTGTGCGCATTTCAAATTGCTCATGCGAATCTGAGTTCACGTGCGGTGAACGGATCACAGAAAATTTCTTGATGCGGTTAGGTAGAGCAACGGGGCCGCGTACGCTGGCTCCAGTACGTTTTGCAGTATTCAAAATTTCCGATGTCGCCGTATCTAAGATACGGTGATCGAAAGCTTTGAGTGTAATGCGGATTGTTTGTGCATCCATTATTCTATGATCCTTTTACCTTATAAACTCTATTACTCAACAATCTTACTCACAACGCCGGCACCAACAGTACGGCCGCCTTCGCGGATGGCGAAGCGTAGGCCTTCGGACATGGCGACTGGGGCGATCAGCTCAACTGTGATATTGTTGATGTTATCGCCTGGCATCACCATTTCTGTGCCTTCCGGCAATGTCATCTCACCTGTTACGTCTGTTGTTCTGAAGTAGAACTGCGGACGGTAGTTCGTGAAGAATGGTGTGTGACGGCCACCTTCGTCTTTTGACAAGATATACGCTTCTGCTGTGAACTTCTTGTGCGGTGTAATTGTGCCTGGCTTACATAGAACCTGACCACGCTCAACATCTTCGCGCTTTGTACCACGCAAAAGAACACCAACATTGTCGCCAGCTTCACCGCGATCAAGCAGCTTGCGGAACATTTCAACACCTGTACAGGTGGTTGTTTGTGTATCACGGATACCAACGATTTCGATTTCGTCACCAACATTCACAACGCCTTGCTCAATACGGCCGGTCACAACTGTACCACGGCCAGAGATTGAGAATACGTCTTCAACCGGCATCAAGAATGTCTTATCAACTTCACGCGCAGGCTGTGGGATGTAGCTATCAACAGCTGCCATCAACTCGTCAATTTTGTTCTTACCGATTGCTTCATCGCGGCCTTCAACGGCTGCCAAAGCAGAACCAGCAATGATTGGAATATCATCACCAGGGAAATCGTAGCTTGATAGAAGCTCGCGGATTTCCATTTCAACAAGCTCCAAAAGCTCTTCATCGTCAACTTGGTCAACTTTGTTCATGAACACGACCAAAGCCGGAACACCAACCTGACGGGCTAGCAAAATGTGCTCGCGTGTTTGTGGCATTGGGCCGTCGGCTGCGTTAACAACCAAGATAGCGCCGTCCATTTGCGCAGCACCGGTGATCATGTTCTTCACGTAGTCCGCGTGACCCGGGCAGTCAACGTGCGCGTAGTGGCGGTTTTCTGTTTCGTACTCAACATGCGCTGTAGAAATCGTGATGCCACGGGCTTTTTCTTCTGGCGCTTTGTCGATCTTATCAACGCTCTCGCCATTGCCGTACAACATAGCAATCGCTGCTGTTAGCGTTGTCTTACCGTGGTCAACATGACCAATTGTACCAATGTTACAATGCGGCTTATTCCGTTCAAATTTTTCCTTAGACATAGTATTTTCCTCTGTTTTAAAAGTTAACGTCGATCCCAGCCCTTGTCGTTTTAGCCTTGTCCAGAGGGAACTCAAAGATCAATGCACTTTTTATGGGACGTACCCCTTACTGTCAATGGGTTTTCTATGTTTTTCTCAGGATTTGAAATTGCATGCTTGATTTTTATATCAGAAGAAGGTTAAAAAGGCGAACATCGCGGGTGTAGCTTAGTGGTAAAGCTCCTGCCTTCCAAGCAGGCGATGAGGGTTCGATTCCCTTCACCCGCTCCATTTTATGTCAATTTATTAAATCAGCTCAATATCACGCTGGTCTCTATTCCAGAGGATAAGAGCTATATGCACTCTATGCTCTTATAAATCTTTGCAGCCAGAGCGCCTCGCGAAAGCTTTTTGTCTTTTCTCATATTCGTATAATGGCTTATGTTTTGACAATAAAAAACAGATGTAAAAACGAATATCTATTGAAATAAATTAAAACACGTAATAGGTTATGTTTCATGGATAGGGAAGAGAGAGTTGTAAAATTAAGAATTAGAAGATCTTCTTTATGAAAATACTTCATGTTATTGCTGGAGCTTCACAAGGCGGCGCAGAAACTTTTTGTTTGGATGCGATAAAAGCACTTCATTCACAAAATATTGATCAGTATGTTTTGTGTCGTCCTCACAATGATTTTGTGGAGGCGCTAAATGACAGAAACATTGAACATAGCTCTCTTAGCTTTAACAGATTCAAAAAATACACAGAGAAAAAAATTATTGCGACAACAATAAACAGTTACAAACCTGACGTTGTTCATTGCTGGATGAATCGTGCAGCATCATTCATGCCTGCGAATATAAATGTAGCAACACTGGGTTGGTTTGGCGGATATTATAATCTTAAAAATTATAAGAACTGCGATTTTTATATGGGTGGTACAAAAGATATTGTTCGTCACATTATCGATAAAACAAATAAACCGCACAGGTCATTTCTTGTTCATACATTTGGCACGCTTGAAAAAGATGAGCGTGTGAAACGATCTGATTTTAATATTCCTGACAATGCTAAAATTGTTTTACTTTTGTCAAGAATGCATTGGAAGAAAGGCGTTGATACACTTTTAAAGGCAGCCTTACAGATTGAAGATACTTATTTTTTATTAGCTGGAAACGGACCAGATCTTAACAAATATAAAAATCTCTCTCAAAAACTTGGGTTGGATGATCGCGTTCGCTTTCTTGGCTGGAGAAATGATCGCGCTGCACTTTTAAACATTGCTGATGTTTGTGTTCTGCCATCACGCTATGAACCATTTGGTACTGTAATTGCGGAAGCGTGGTATGCGAAAACAGCTCTTGTCGCAACGAAAGCTGCTGGAGCAAAACAATATGTAACGCACGATGTTGACGGCTTGCTCTGCGATATTGATGATTCTGATACCCTAGCCTTACATATTAAGTCCGTACTGACTGATAAAAAAAAGCAAGAGAGCCTTATCGCAAATGGTCATAAAACTTATGAGCGCCTGTTTAGTAAAGATGTTGTAACAGCAGAGCTTATAAGAGCATATCAACATATTATTCAGACCAGAAATTCAGAGAAACGATATG
>JAUILO010000002.1 GCA_030432775.1 Alphaproteobacteria bacterium | reverse complement strand
TCCCCAGCTATCCTGACGCCAAAAACGCAGGGCTTTTTCAAGATCCTGTATAGTTTTGAAGCTAATTTCACGTGATACGTAATCGCCAATATCCTTGAGTGATTCCGGCGGCAATTCGGGGCCAACGTCATTGATAACAATTTTCTTTATCGGTGATCCGGGCAGGCCGGCCATATACATACCCAGCAAACCGCCAAGAGATGTGCCAACCCAGCTTATACTCTGTTCTTCGGTAATTTGCAGATGACCAAAAAGCGCGGTTAGATCATGCAGATATTGCGCGAAATTATAATCTGTAGAATTGCCAAGAAAATCGCTGCGTCCACGACCGGCCAGATCAACGGCAATAACGCGTTGTCCGGATTGCGCCAGCGCATGTGCCAGCCAGTCCATATCGCGTCCATTACAGGTTAAACCATGAACACAAATTGTGATCGGGCCATCGCTAGGCCCCCAATCGCTATAGGCAATACGGTGAAAACCAAGAGAGTTCTGGGAGATGTAATATCCTTCGCGCCGGGCTTCTGATGCGTAAGTCATATATAGACACTCCTGATTAATCCTAAGATAAATGAGACCGGTTGCGCTTTAACGCAGGTATAGGTCTCATCGTGGTATGGTTTGTTTTACCGTGCCTGACCGTGGCAATGTTTGAATTTACGGCCACTGCCACATGGGCATGCCGCATTTCTCGGGATTTTACCCCAAGTTGTCTGGTCGTTCTGGTTGAATTCTCGTTTCTGCGGAAATGGCTGCACATTGTCATCGCCTTCATTGACGCTGTCTTGTGTCATAGAGCCAAGCCCCATAATAGCAGGGTTAACAGCTGCCGGATCCTGACGTGTTTCTTCCACTTCCTCTGTAATTTGTGAGCGGCGGAAGAACATTTGCTGGCTTTCTTCGTCAATATTAAACTCAACGATGCTGAGTGTCTGTGTGATGCTTTCACGCAATAGATCAAGCATGACAGCAAACATCGAAAAGGCCTCTGTTTTATATTCGTTGAGCGGATCACGCTGGCCGAACGCACGTAAGCTGATCCCCTGACGTAAATGGTCAAGGTTAAGCAGATGTTCTTTCCAGTGCTGGTCTAGCTTTTGTAGTACAAGCGAGCGTTCCAGACGTTTATATAGCTCGGGGCCAGTGCTGACCTTCTTCTCGGCCATTTTGCGGTCTGATGCATCAATCACACGGTCTAAAATTTCTTGATCCGCTATACCTTCTTCCTGCGCCCATTTTTGTACGGGAAGATCCATATGCAACAAACGGACAATCTCGCCGTGAAGTGTTTCAACGTCCCAGTTATCTGCATAAGTCCTTGGTGGAATACTGCGCGCGACGATATCTTCGATCACTTGATGACGCATATCGGCAACAAGTTCACTGACATCATTCGCATCCATTATGTCACGGCGCTGTTCGTAAATAACCTTACGCTGGTCGTTCATGACATCATCAAATTTTAGCAAGTTCTTACGAATGTCAAAGTTCATGGCCTCGACTTTGGCTTGCGCTCTTTCCAAGGCTTTACTAATCCATGGATGGGTCAGGGCTTCGCCTTCCTTGAGGCCGATATGTTTATGGGCCAGCAAGGCTTCCATTTTGTCCGAACCGAAAATACGCATCAGGTCATCTTCCAGAGACAAGAAGAACGCAGACGCGCCCGGATCACCCTGGCGACCGGCACGGCCCCGAAGCTGGTTATCAATACGGCGTGATTCATGACGCTCTGTACCAATAATGTAAAGGCCGCCAGATTCAAGAACGGTTTCTTTGTCCTGCGCGATTTCGGCTTTGATTTTGTCGATTGCTCTTTTGCGTTTTGTTTCGTCCATATCCTCGGGGATTTCGGCCTCGATGCGCATTTCAAGGTTACCACCCAGCTGGATATCCGTACCACGGCCAGCCATGTTGGTCGCAATTGTAACCGCACCAGATCGACCGGCTTGCGCTACGATATGAGCTTCTTGTTCGTGATAGCGGGCGTTCAACACATTATGTTTTATTTTGGCTTTCTTGAGTGAGGATGACAACATCTCTGATTTTTCAATTGATGTCGTACCAACCAGAACAGGCTGGCTGCGTTCTTTACATTCCTTGATCAAATCAACAATGGCCTGTTCTTTTTCGGCAAAGTTTTTGTAAATTTTGTCTTCGTAATCAACACGGCTGATTGGTTCGTTTGTCGGGATTTCAACACAATCCAGACCGTAAATCTCGGCGAATTCTTCGGCTTCGGTCATGGCTGTGCCGGTCATGCCGGATAGTTTCGGGTAAAGCCTGAAGTAATTCTGGAATGTGATAGAAGCCAGTGTCTGGTTTTCGTTTTGAATTTGTACTTTTTCTCTGGCTTCCAAGGCTTGATGCAAACCTTCGGAAAAACGGCGGCCTTCCATCATACGGCCGGTAAATTCGTCAATGATAATAACCTTGTCGTCTTTTACGATATAATCTTTATCTTTGTGAAATAATTTATGCGCGCGTAATGCCTGGTTTACATGGTGAACAAGACCGACATTATTGGCATCATACAGATTGCCTTCGCTCAGAATTTTATGTTCTTTTAAAAGATTTTCAGCATGTTCTGTACCGTTATCGGTAAGATTAACTGTTTTGGCTTTTTCGTCCATTTCAAAATCGCTATCAACAAGAAGCGGGATGATTTTATCAACCTCGATATACATCTCCGAAGATGTTTCGGACGGGCCGGAAATAATAAGCGGGGTACGCGCTTCATCAACAAGAATCGAATCCACCTCATCGACGATGGCAAAGTTAAATTCGCGCTGAACCATTTGGTCCAGATCATATTTCATGTTGTCGCGCAGGTAATCAAAGCCAAATTCGTTATTTGTTCCGTAAGTTACATCACACGCATAGGCTTTTTTACGTTCGGAATCATCAAGGTCATTTAAAATACAGCCTGATGTTAAGCCAAGGAAGGAATAGACTTCGCCCATCCATTGCGCATCACGACTGGCAAGATAATCATTCACCGTGACAACATGTGCGCCTTTACCGTTCAAACCGTTCAGGTAAATCGGTAGCGTAGCCATAAGGGTTTTACCTTCACCGGTACGCATTTCAGCGATTTTGCCCTGATGCAGGGCGATACCGCCTATAAGCTGCACATCGTAATGACGAAGACCAATGGTTCTTTTTGCCGCTTCGCGTACTACGGCAAAGGCTTCATGCATAATATCATCCAGAGACTCGCCATTTGCAACTCGCTGGCGGAACAAATTGGTTTGATTCTGAAGATCTGAATCGCTCATCTTTTCGTATTGTGTTTCTAGCGCATTGATCGGATCAATATGCTTGCCAATGCGTTTCAAAACACGTTCATTGCTGGAGCCGAAAATTTTAGTCGCTAGGTTCAAAATCATATTAGTCTCAGGTTTATCAGTTTTCTTTACTTATTCATTCGGGAGCTTACATGAAACTTACAGCCCGTAAGGCCGGATATCAAACTCCGTCTTTAAATTATCCAATCTCTTGATATAAGGTGGTTGCAAGCCCCAGTCAATCGATGATCAGCAATGTTTTATGGTTTATAAGCATTGACACCAATCTATCGGGGGATAAGTAGTTGCTGGCATGGCTACGGCAGGGGTGGGTGTAAATACAAACACTGCGCTATAGGCTGTGAATTATATAAACAATGCGTAAATACTGTGAAATAAAGAAAAGGGTTTATTGTGTGTTGAAAGCGCGCTAATCTCTGGTCTTTAGAATCATAGCCTGACCGAGTAGCGGGCGATTTTGTATAGATTTTTAAATAACGGAAGAGAATATAGATGTCAGATAATCAGAACACAGAGAAATCATCAGGCGGCATAGTCGTTGTAGTATTACTGGTAATCATTGCTGTTGCGGCTGGTGGACTATTTTACATGTCCAAAACCGGTATGATCGCAGGTGTTGATAGCATGGCTAAACCCGAAACAAAGGTTGCTGCTGAAGACATGGCTGACGAAGTCATGGAAGTTGTTGAAGAAACAGCAAAGACAGTTTTGCCGGAAGATGGTTCGGAAGAGCAGACAGAATCAACGGAACAGGCGTCTGAAACACAAGCACCAGAAGAAGACGTTGCAGCACAAGAGCCTGTACTTGCCGAAGGCAACCCTGTTGTTGCGGTTGTTTACGAAGAAGAAATCAAACGCACAGACGTTATGAATTTCATCGGTCAACTTCCAGAACAGCTTCGTGCATTGCCTGTTCAGACAATCTTCCCCATGGCTCTTGATCAACTTGTGACAGATAAAGTTATCCGCAAGAGAGTGGATGAAGCCGGTTTATCAGATGATCCGGAAGTACAGGAACTTGTGAGCAAAGCTGAAGATCAGATCGTGAAAACTGTTTACCTTGAAAGACAGATCGAAAAAGAACTGACAGAAGACAAACTGCAAGCAGAATACAAAAAACTTGTTTCTGATATTGAATCTGAAAAGGAAACACATGCCAGACATATTCTTGTCGAAGATGAAAGCACAGCAAAAGACTTGATTGCCAAGCTTGATGGCGGTGCGGATTTTGCGGAACTTGCAAAAGAAAACTCAACAGGTCCAAGTGCAACAAGCGGTGGTGATCTTGGTTTCTTTACAGAACGTGAAATGGTTCCTGAATTTGCAGAAGCTGCATTTTCAATAGCGCCGGGCTCATACAGCAAAAAGCCTGTGAAAACACAATTTGGCTGGCACGTTATCAAAGTTGAAGAGCGCAGAGATTCTCCGAAGCCTGATTTTGCATCAGTACGCCCACAGATCGAACAAAAGCTTCGTCAGGATACGGCAATGAAATTATTTGCTGACTGGAAAGGTCAGGCTGATGTGAAGCAGTTTGATATTAACGGTAATCCTGTTGCGAAAACAGACGCAGCTGAATAGAAGCTGCTGTGTAGGCATGGTATGCGTGCTATGTGCATAATAGGTGCTTACATTTAGATATTTTGAAAAAACCGCAGCATATAAATTTCTGCGGTTTTTCTTTGAGAAAAAATCTTATTGTCTGCGAAAAGGACGATAGCGGTAAGGTGTAAAAAGGTTATGACTGATGGTTAAATTCATTCAAAAAATACTTCCGTGTCACGAGGCACTGGACTTACCACCACCGGAAAAGCCGGAGCTTCCTATCGTATTGGTATCGGCTGTATGTTTGCTGGATAAAGATAGCCGTATTTTGATTGCGCAAAGGCCGGAAGGTAAATCAATGGCAGGTTTGTGGGAGTTTCCGGGCGGCAAGGTTGACGCGGGAGAGACGCCTGAATATGCATTGATGCGCGAGCTGGAAGAAGAGCTTGGTATTACGGCGCGGCCATGCTGCTTTAGTCCGATTGGTTTTGCTTCCCATGCCTATGATGATTTTCATCTTTTGATGCCGTTATTTGTCTGCCGCGTATGGAAAGGCACCCCTGAACCCAAAGAAGGGCAGGTGTTGAAATGGGTCAGGAAAGAAAACCTGATGGATTATCCAATGCCCGAAGCTGATATCCCGTTAGTATCACAAATTATGAGTGCTGTTTAACAGACCGTTTCATAAGCTTTGGACATAGGGTATGATGTGTAGCTTTTAACGCACATATTATTGAGCGTTTTATTGATATAAGGGTGACAGCAAAATATGTGCTGGCTGGTTTTGTAATGGTTTATTCGGTGCAGGAATTAAAGGATTTTTATGGCAGCCGGGCAGGACGCCTTGTAAAGCGTATGCTCAGCGCCATGATCTATGATTTGTGGCCGGATGTGAAGCCGTTCTTTTTATGCGGTTATGGTTATACACCACCCTTTATCCGCCGACATCAAAAAGAGGCACAGCGCGTTTGTTTTTTTATGCCGGAGCGTAATAACGTTCATTTCTGGCCGGAAAACAAACCCGGTCAGGTTTGTTTGACCTCTGATAAGTTATTACCTTTGGAAACAGAATCCGTTGATCGTCTTATTGTGGTTCATGGTTTGGAATATGCCGAAGATCCGGATATGTTGATGCAGGAGTTCTGGCGCGTCTTAAAAAGCAATGGCCGGATTTTGGTTATTGTACCAAACCGCCTTGGTTTATGGGCGCGGGCTGAATGGACACCTTTTGGTCATGGCACGCCCTATACTACCGGGCAGCTATTAAACACATTAAAGAACAATCTGTTTGTGGTAGAAAATAGCCGCAAGGCATTATTTATGCCGCCGTTTAAATCATTCATTGCCCTGCGGACGGTGTATTTTTTTGAAAGCTTCGGCCGTTTCGTGTTTTCGGGGTTGGCGGGTGTGCATCTGGTCGAAGCTAGTAAACAGGTTTATGCCGGTAAGACGAAGAAAGTGCTTGATACAAAAGGCGGGCGGCGCTATGCCCTTGTAGGAACTGTTTCGAGTTAAAGCAACAATGGATATGAAAAGCCAGAGTGAAGACCAATAAATGACAAGAGATATGAATGACATTCGGCGCGATATTGATTCAATCGATAAGCAACTCCATAGCTTGTTGATAAAGCGTGCTGATCTTGCCGAAGAGATTGGTCAGATCAAGCTTAAATCAAAAGATCGTATTATCCATCCGGATCGTGAAGCTGCACTTATTAAGAAGATATTATCCTCCCATAAGGGCGGCTTTGCCCGTGAATCTGTGGTGGCTATCTGGCGCGAAATTATTGGCGCATTATCGGAAATCCAGTACCAGAAAGTTCAAGGCGAAAAAATACAAGTCGCAATTTCATGTCCGGAAGGGCCGATGGGCTATGTTTATCTGGAACTTGCTAAAGATTACTTTAGCAGCATCATTCCGATGAAAAAAGCCGTCAGCCCGTTATCTGTTTTAAGTATGGTACGCGAAGGCGATGCGACATTTGGTGTATTGCCGTGGCCGGAAGACGGCAGCGGTGATAGTGCGTGGTGGCGGCATATGATGGATGAAACAAGCCTTGATGGTTTGAATGTTGTGGCACGTTTGCCGTTTGGTAATAAAGAGTCACTGGATATTAATCCTGAGTATCGCGCATTGGTAATTGCGCGATTGCCATTTGTGGCATCTGAAGCTGATCATAGTTTTCTTGCGATGAGCTTTGAAACAGACATAAGTCGCAGCATGGTGGTAGATAAGGCGGAAAAAGAAGGTTTGAAGCCTGTGGGCGTTTACAACTGTACTTGTGATCAAAACCAGTGGAATTTGCGCCTGCTAGAAGTTGATGGTTTTGTTGATAATGATGACAAACGCCTCCATTCCCTCCATAAAGCTCTGGGAGATCCACATGCGCGGATTGTTGCTATTGGCGGTTATCCTGCACCGGCGCTTTATAAATAAAATCATGACAAATGTGGTCATGGTGACTACTGTGATCTTCGTATCCCGCATATACATAAATTAGAAAATAAAATGGAGCAATTATGCTTTTCGAAAAAATAGCTTTTATAGGTTTTGGTTTAATCGGTTCATCCATGGCACGTGCAATTGTACGCGAAAAAGTGTCTGGCCATATTATTGCGATTGAAAAGAGCGCGCAGGCAAGACAGACCATTATAGACTTGCAACTTGCTGATGAAGTTTACGAGGATATCGCACAAGGGGTGAGCGATGCGGATCTGGTGATTATAGCTGTGCCTGTGGGAAGTTATGCCGAAGTGGCTACGCAGCTGCGCTCTGCGTTAAAGCCCGGCGCGATTGTGACGGATGTTGGTTCGGTTAAACAATCTGTTATCGAGGCGGTTTGTCCGCATATTCCGGAAAGCTGTCAATTTGTACCCGGTCACCCAATTGCAGGTACGGCGCATTCCGGCCCTGAATCAGGTTTTGCGGATTTGTTTAAAAACCGCTGGTCCATTTTAACGCCTCTGCCGGAAAATGACGTACGTGCAGTTGAAAAAGTTACCCAGCTATGGGAGGCAATTGGCGCCAATATTGAAATTATGGATCCGGCGCGTCATGATTTGATTTTGGCAATCACGTCACATCTACCGCATTTGATAGCATACACAATCGTAGGGACTGCCACTGATCTTGAAGAACATATGAAGAATGACGTTGTAACATTCTCTGCCGGTGGTTTTCGTGATTTCACGCGTATCGCAGCATCCAACCCTGTGATGTGGCGTGATATTTTCCTTCACAACAAAGATAGCGTTCTGGAAGTGTTGCAGCGTTTCACCGAAGATCTTACAGCCCTGCAGCGTGCAATACGCTGGGATGAGGGCGCAGTGCTTGAAGAAACCTTCGAGCGTACCCGTAAAATCCGCCGTGAGGTTATTGAGGCAGGTCAGGCAGACTACGCCACGGCCACTGGATCGCAGGAACGGACGCCACCTGTATCGGACCTACCAACACGCTCTGATTCTGCAGCCTGATTTCTATATCGATATAATTCTGACCTGTGTTTTCATCGGTTTTCGTTAGCGGCGTTAAAACCGTGAGCGCAATCAGGCTTTGTTTGACATCAATATAGCCGCGTTTTTGCAAAATTGTCATGAAATCCATTGCCCCTGACATGCGTCCCTTGAACAAAATTTCGGGCTGTAGGTTTCTATCGATCTGTATGGTCATTGTTCCATCCAGAGATAAGTCATCCTTTTTCAAATGAATGGCATGAACCTTGATTTTACCATCACGGTTATGCCAATGCTCGATACCTTCATGAGTCAAATCTTTTGGCAGGCGCGGTGGCACTAGGCTAAAACTCAAGGCATCAATAGACCAAAGCCATGGGTCTTTTGCGCCATCAACGGTAAAACCCTGTTGTAAATCAAATGATATGGGGGATTTTTCTAGAAAGAAGCTCTTTATAACCAATAGCGGTAATTTAAGGCGCAGGCCGCTATCTTCATGAAAAATGCCGCCTTTATAAATCAGTGTGTATTCTTTGGGAAACCCGGTGACTGATGGTGCGCGCCCTTCGAATATTATGCCGCTATCATTGGCGTTATCCATGATGTCATCGACATGGAAACGAACAAGTTTTTGGCCATAGGTCCATAATCCCCAATATCCAGCAATCATAACGCTCGATAAAAAGATGATAGCGATGACAAAGTAGAGCTTTTTCATGATACAGTTTTGCTTTCTGGACTTTTCTTGTTTGGATAGGCGGGAAGGTAAGGGGCTTTTGTCATTGCTTCTGCCTGAAGCGCTTCGGAGCGCGATTCAACAACCTGCTCGACTTGCTTTAATATGTTTTTGCTATTCTCACCTGGTTTGATAGCGGGCTGAAATTCGAAAATAACCTTGCCCGGATATTTTATCCAGCCGCTTCGCGGCCAGAATAAACCCGAGTTTAAGGCCAGCGGAATAATCGGCATCTCTGTGCGGGTTTGTATGCGTGCTATACCGGCTTTATAGGGTTTGTCTTTTGCTGTCTGCCATGGGTAAACACGCGTGCCTTGCGGGAATATCACAATTTGTCTGTTTTGTTCCTTGATCTGCGCCGCTGCGTCTTCAATTTGATTCATGGCTTTTTTGCCTTTTGAACGGTCAATAGCAATCGGTTTGATGCGCGATAGGAACTTGCCCCATATAGGTATGGATAAAAGCTCTTTTTTAAGCACAATCGCCGGATTTGAAAATAGAATATGCAGCTTGAAGGTCTCGTATTGCGATTGGTGTTTTGCCGCAACGATATAACTATCATGACTTGGCAAGTTTTCAGCGCCTCTGACTTCGTAATCAAGACCAAGAATATATTTTTCGAGATAATATATAGTTTTCAAATATGTCCGGATAATGACGAACAGCCCTTTATCGGATAACAATAAACCCGGCAAACAGAGCAAACACGCCATGATGTTCAGGCCGTAAAACAGCAGGTTAAAAATTGTTGAGCGCAAAAAGATCATTACCTTGATCATGTGTTTATCCGTGTAAATTTTTAATAGAGGTTAGCGCAACAAATATGGCAATGCGCTTATGCTGACGCCAATAAATTTCGTGTATTCACCGGCTAGTAAACCCCACCCTTTCAGATCGATTTTACTATAACCGTCAAAGCCAACGGGGTACACAGTTACATTTGTGCCTTCCAGTGTTTTAAAGAACTCTATTTTTGCGCGAGGCATATGATAATAGGATGTTACCAGAATGATTGATTTGATATTGTTATCCTTGATCCATTCATAGGCTTCTGTTGCGTTTTGTTTTGTGTTCTTTGCTTTATACCCAAGAACAACACAGCATGGCGGCTTATCTGTGGTCTTGCCCCAGATTGATAACAGCTTTTCTGTGGTGACGCGTTGATCTGTGCCGGAGATAAACAGATAGCTGGCTCTTTGTTCATCAAGCAGATCAAGTCCGGCATTAATCCGGTTTGCGCCGCCAGTCAGTACGATGATCGCATCGGCATATTCGTGGGTTGGCTTGTGAGCTGTGGCGTGATCGGGCTGGCTGTTTTGCTGCGCTGTTTCGCTGTTGTCTGGTTCTGTGTTGCCGAAAGCCGGTGTATATGAGGAAACATAGTTCATAAACACAGCAAAGCCGCCAAGCCAGATGGCAATGCCTATAAAGGCTACGATTATGATATGTTTTTTCCTGATCATCATCTCTATTGTGGCTTTTGTTGGTATATTTCGGGTTGTTATATTTAAAGAATATGGCATTTATCAAACCATGTTCAACAGGTCTTTCATGACCGTTTTACGCGCCGCTATGGCAGCTAAAATAGCAGCCATTAATGGAATAAGGCATAAAAATACCATATGGGTAGTGGATAGTTCGAAATCCGGCAGCAGTGTAACTGCAATATCATTCGATAACAGGGCGGTTAGAAATAATACAGCGGCGGCTGAAAACGCGCCGATAACACTGCCCTTAAGCGCAATCAAAAACGCATAGACCTGAAACTGTTTTGCAATATATGTATCAAATGCGCCCATAAGGTGAAGGATTTCAACTTCCTCATAATGGATCGATAATTTAGATCTCACGCCGCCCGCAACCGCAATGATGGTGGTGGCGCCAATGACACTGCCGATTAAAAAGATTGCAAGTTGCAGGGCCGATGTGAAGCTAAGTAAATCACTAAGCCAGCTTTCATGCGTATCAATGCGTATGCTGCCTGATAATGGTTTTAAGCTATTTCTGATGCCGGTGATGACATGCTCATCTGTTTCTTTAAGCGTAACCGTTATCAGCCCCGGTAGTGGGACATTGCGCAAATCAAGATCTTCCCCCAGCCATGGCTCGACCAGTTTTTCGACTTCTTTGCGGGTTTTGATCTCTACAGATTCCACGCCATTATTGCGGCTCAGGATTTTACCCGCTTTTGTTGTGATGTTATCAATATCCTCTGTGCTTAAAATGCCTTTACTGGTATTTGTCGCGGGAATTTCTATCGTGATCTGGTTGCTTAAACTATGAGACCATCTCTCTGCCATAGCCGATAGCGCAAACGAAGTGGCCAGCGCCAGCACTGCCAAAAATGTCATCAAGCCGATAAGAAGCGCAAGGAAACCTGATCCCGAGCTGTTGTGAATGCCAAGATCAAAAAAACGTCTTTGCTTTGCGCGTCCGATAAATGCTTCTTTTTTATATAGTTTCATTTTGTCTGTCCGGTTACCGCCTAGAATACGTTTTCTATTTTGCGTTTAATCCATGATGAAGGCTCTTTAACCTCGAGTTTGCCACCATCAAGGGCAAGGCGCGGATGATTGAATTGTTCGATCATATGCATGTCATGCGTAGCAATGACAATGGTTGTGCCCATTTTATTAAGCTGTTCGAATAAATTCATTAAACGAAGGCCGATATTTTCATCAAGATTACCTGTTGGTTCATCGGCAAGCAGCAATTTAGGCTTTGTGATAACCGCACGTGCGATCGCTATTCTTTGTTGCTGGCCACCTGACATAGTGCTGGGGAGGGCGCGAATGTGATCGCCAAGCCCAACCCATTCTAAAAGCTCCTCTACATTCACGCGAATGTCTTTTTCATTAATGCCCTTAATGCGCAAAGGCAAGGCAACATTATCAAAGGCGGAAAGATGATCGATCAAACGGAAATCCTGAAAAACCACACCGATCTTTTGTCGCATCAACGCCATTTGGTTACGGTTCAGACTGTTGATATTTTCGCCGAACATGCTGATCAGGCCGCGTGTTGGGCGTTTTCCAAGATATAAAAGCCGCATAAGCGATGTCTTGCCTGCGCCACTTTCACCGGTTAAAAAGTGAAACGAGCCAGGTTCAAGGGTGAAATGAATGTCCGATAAGACCTCTGGGCCAATGCCGTAACGAAGTCCTACATGTTCAAATAATATCATTCGACAAGTACAACCTCTTCAGGGGAAATTTGCTGTGCCAGTATAAATAAAATGGCTTGGGCTTTTTGATAGGAATTATTAATTTGCTCGGCTGATGAAAGGGCATCGTCATAATTTTGTTGCTGGGCAAAAATTTTGGATATCAGTCGATAGGCTTTATTACGAAATGCCGGACTATCGACTTTTTCAATGCTTTTCAAGGCTTGCGCCAGGTCACCACGCTCGGCTTGTATTTCTGCGGATTCCGCCAATGCTTTGTTGCGTAAGGCATCGTTCTTCATATCAAGCGCAGTTTTCATTGCACCCTCATCATCTCCGGCAAAGGCTTGTGCCATGGCGATATAGGTCAGGGCGATAGCGTAGGATGGTGGATGCTCGATTTTTTCGGCATAGTTGCGCAGGTTTAAGAACATCTGGTCAAATTCCGCCTTGCTCATATTCGTTTGCGCGGCAGTCATGCCAATGCCGCGAATGGTCAGTGCCTTTGTGTCTGGATGTTCGATTTTATTGATCAGCCCGATGGCTTGGTCCGTTTTCTTCTCTTTGGCCAGTAATTTTGCAATCTCGCGATATGTCTGATCACGCCATTTCTGGTTATCTATTGAATCGGTGACCGATTCCAGTTCAAGGATAAGACATGCTGTATCATTGGACGCGCAGGTTTCATTCTTTTCTTCGGCAGCGCTACAAGCATTGGCCAATATCAATAGCCCAAGTGCTAAACTTATAGTCAGGAAGGTGAAATGCGCTTTGTTCGGGTATGTCGTCATAGCTTTATTCTTTCTCTGCCAGTAAGATACATTGTTGATTTGCGGTGCTATCGCATTTTCATCAGGAACATGCTTGCGAGAAACTGGCAGTCCTGTAGAATTTATAAAGCATACTGCGATAATTTAAAATAGATCGTATGAAATAGATTGTTGTTATTCAATGATACTAACTTGTGAAGAATGTAATACGCGTTATCTCGTTCCCAATTCAGCGATTGGGGAGGATGGACGCACTGTGCGTTGTACGAATTGTAACCATGAGTGGTTTCAGGTTCTGGATGCGGATGCGGAAATCGAAGAATTGCCACAGGGCTATAGCGAACCGGGTATTCTGGATGGAGAAGAAGATTCGGGTGATGAGAGCTTTGCAGCGATATTGGCTCACGAAGTTGCGGATGATGATACTGATGGTTATGATGGGGATGAAATACCGGAATCTGTGCGTCCGGATATTGATGGACGCTTTGTTCCGGCACTGGCGGGTGAACATAGCGGTAAGGGACTGTCTAGATTGTTAAGCTATGGCGCGGCCGCAGTCGTATTTGTATTGATCTTTGTCGTGCTTATGGCTTTAAAAGGGCCGCTCACCAAGACATTTCCGGTTATGGTCGGTTATTATGAGATAATTGGAAAAACCGTAAGGCTGAATGGCGAAGGGCTTGTATTCGAAAAAATTGATGCAAAATTTTTATCCAGTGTTGCAGGGGAAAGCACGGTCAGTATTGATGGCACAATATTAAACCTGACATCCGAAGATGAAATGGTTCCATCTGTAAATGCTGCTTTTGTTGATGAAAGTGGCGCGGTTGTCGGTTCGTTCAACTTTATGACAGGACATGATTTTGTGCCGGAGAATCGTGATATTACATTTTCTATTGAACATGATGGTGTATCGGATAAAGCCAAGGAAGTTAAATTACAACTTATCCCGTCTGTATATGGTGATGTGCCGATGTTACCCGATAATAGAAAAATGCAACACGGCCTATCAGGCCATGATGAAGATCATAGCACGCCTGAAGATGGGCACGCAAAAGATGAACACGCAGAAGGCGGTCATGGCAGCAACTCTCATGACGCGCCAACTCATAACGATCAAGACCATCAAGATCAAGGTCATGCGATGCCAGCATCACCGGTCCAGCCTGACCACGGTAGTCTCCACAGCCCGGAACATCATTAATTATTTTTGCATCACTATATGTATCATGAATAGTTTTAAAATAATCCAGAACTGAAATGCTCTGGCTGGGAATAGTGCAAATACAAGATAGCCCAAAGAGAATAATCCAAAGAGAATAATCCCGATAGAAGTAATCTAGAATTGTTGCATCAGGCGTTTGTAATATTCCAGTTCGTAATCCGGTCTGTTAAATTCGCCTGATTTCTTGCGTAGCTTATTCAGGATATCTTGTACCTGTTTGCGCTTGTGTTTATCCGGTATTTCTATCGTCGACGTGTTTAAATCGCCTGTGCCTTCATCATCTATTCTGCGGCCTAGCGGATCTGTTTTGCCTTGCCCGCCGCCGAAAGAAAAGAAAGTCATGTTTTGTAGGGTTTGTTGTAATTCTTTACTCATCTGATCCATAGATTCTTTCAGGTATTCGATTGCCTTTTCCTGGTGCGGAACGGATGTGTAAGGATCATTGGCGCCCAATGCCTCGGCAGAAAAACGCATTTCCTGTTCGGCTAGTTGCATGGGTTGCGGGATTTTTCCCATTTTTTCATCGGCTTCAAGCATTAATTGCCCCAGCGTATAGCGCAGCGCATCTTGTTCGACTTTGTTGGCGGCGGTATCAACGGGTGGTGCATTTTGTTTGTAACGCTGCTGGCGTTGTTCTTCATTTTTATTCTTTAGCGCCTGTTTATGCCTGTGGGCACGGTCTTCTTTTTCGATGAATTTGAAAAATTCTTCCGGAGTTTGTGCCTTGCCCGTTCCGGTATCCTTATCAGTTATTTTCGGCGGCGGCGGCATATCTGTGTCTTCACCAAATACACTATCACCGCCCGATGCTTCGGCTTCATCTTCGTTGTCAAATGGTACAAATTCCGGATAACCTTGGGGAATACGCGGTTTTATTTTACGGATGAAAGGCCTGTTCGGGTCGCTTAGATCAATGGTGAATGAGTCTTGTCCGGATTGTTTGCGCGAGGTATTCGGCGTCCGTTTTGCAGATTCGGGTATTTGGCCTTCTGTCTGGCGTAAAAGCGCCTCTTGCTGTTCGATCAGGCGCTGAAGGTCGCTAATACCCTTCATCTGGAATTTGGTTTTATCCGAAAGCTGGAAGTCTTTCATAGATCCCATTTTGTTCATGAATTTATCAAGCTGCGATAGCATATCCTGCGCGGCGTTTTTATCACCGGCCATGGCGCGTGCCATCAATTCATTAAGGAAGCTTTCAAGGTCTTTGGGTTCGACCATGTTCTGGAGCATTTCTGTCGGTATATCAATATCATGCCCTTGTTCGGCCAATTGCTTTTGATATTCCTTGAATGATTCCATCATGTATTCCGCCATGGCCTGACGCATTTGGTCTATTGCCGCGGCAATTTCTTCATCTGTAGCATTGGTGCTGGATAGGGTCTCGCGCAAGTTTTGCTGGGCGGTTTGAAGGTTTTGCGTTGCTTGTGATAAATTGCCATCTTCAAGTGTTAAAGCAATATCCCATAGCTGCGTTATGATTTTTTGTGCTTTGCCGTCTTCGGTAGAGTAAAGCAGGCGTGATACAGCGCTTTGCATTGCAAGCGTTACAGCAAAATTACCTTTCAGTTTTTCAGGATCATCCAATATTTTCTGCAAATCCGCCGCGACTAAAAATAACGGTGTCTTGTGGGATGACATCATCTTTTTACGCAGCTCTACGATTTCTTTGGCAACCGGATCGGTGAATATTTTTTCCGGTAAGCTTATGTGAATAGGGGGCAGATCGGCTTTTTGATCCAGATCATCTGTAACGCTGATGTGAATAACAACCGGCAAACCGGCCCATGGATGCCATGCGAGATCAAATTGCTGTGGCAGCTCTATATTGACCGCTGGTGGTGAATATATTGCGCGCGTGTCTTCATATGTCTTTCCGTATAAAGGGGGCTGTGTTCCGGGTTCCAGCTCTGCTGTGAAATATAATTTGCGCGCGCCATAATCGTCTTGAATTTCGAGTGGAATGCTGAGCTTTCCGTTATCAATGTCTTTGGGTTCATCGCTCAGGCCAATTTGCGGAGGCGTATCAGGTATGAATTCATAGGGCAGGGTAAGTACTGTGCGTGGCCACTGCGTTATTTGAATATGGTCACCCTCAACAATCTCGCTCTCAAAGTTCCAGCTTTTATGCCCTAAATCATTCATTGGGGTGGCTGTGTTATCGAAATGAAATTTGGGATGGGTCAGCCCGTCTGTCAGCTTTGCCTTTATCATGCTTCCTTGCGGGATTTTGATTGTGACACCATCAACGGGGCGCGCTGTAATATGTGTTTCGCCAAGGCTTGTATATTTGGGCGGTATAATAGTGATGGACGCGGTTTTGAATTGATCGGCACTGAACTGAAAATGAAACGGCATCAAACCGGAACGAATTTTCTCCCATGAATTGGAACCGGATAAAAACAGCCCGAGACAAACCATTAGCAAGGTAAGAAAGCGTAGCGCGTAAATATCGCGTCCGGCGAATATGGGTCTGATCTTAGGAAATTTAATATTCTTAAGCGTATGAAAAGCACGGATTTTATTTTGTCGCCATAAAGATCTGCTTAAATCCGAATGTCCGGATATTTGTAGGTCGCCGAGCTGCTCCAATGGACGGTGTTTGATGCCTGAATCTTTTTCAAGGCGGCGGTCAATATCGTTCTTGGATGGCAGTACGAGTTGTTCGTAGGCGCGGTGAATAAAGAATGAAAACCCCAGAATGAACGTGACCCACGCAAAATATTGGCCGGGCGCGCCTAAAAGTGCAGGTATGCTGAGTAGCCATAGGCCGCAATAAAAGAATACCCAAGAAAATACCGGCCATGCTACGGCGCTGATATTTTCCAGACACACAATCAGGTATGCGATGACGCGCTTATATGCGATATGCCCTGTTCCTTGCGTGGTTTTCATGCGGCGTATAATTCCTGCTTTTTGTTCTTGTTCTTCTTGTAGTCGTTACTCTTGGTCTGCCCTTTTTTAGACCTGCAGCATTATATGACGGTTACGCCGTCCATTGCGGCAATTGTTCATCTTTCATTATATCTTGAATGCTCTGCCGTTTGCGAATAAGCGCATGCTTATTGTCTTTAACCAGAATTTCTGCAGGAAGGCCGCGTGAGTTATACGTAGAGGCCATGGTGAACCCATATGCGCCTGCGCTCATAATTGCGACCAGATCGCCGGTTTGTAATTCAGGTAATTTATATGCTTTAGCAAATGTATCACCGGTCTCACAAACCGGGCCGACAATATCGTAATCCTGTTCGCTTGCCGCTGTATCGATCTTGACCGGACGAATTTCATGGTAGGCATCATATAAAGAAGGTCGCATTAAATCATTCATACCCGCATCAAGAATAACATATTGTCGCGTGTCACCTTTTTTAACGTAGAGCGTTTTGGTTAAAAGCAAACCGGCATTTCCCATTAAATAACGACCCGGTTCCAGAACTATTTTGGTGCCGAGCGGGATGATATAATCCAGAATATTTTTCGCGTAAGCATCAAGAGAAGGCGGCGTTTCATCTTTATATACAATACCAAGACCGCCGCCCAAATCAGTAACCTCGACATGAAGGTTTTTATTACGAAGCTCTGTGACTAGTCCGGCCAGTTTTTTAAATGCATGTTTAAACGGATCAATATCGGTAAGCTGTGAGCCAATATGCATACTTACCCCAACAGGCGTCAGCGCATCCTGCGCAGATGCCCATTCATAAACCTCGATCAGTTTGTCGTGGTTGATGCCGAATTTATTTTCGCTTTTTCCTGTTGTGATTTTTGCATGTGTGTTTGCGTCCACATTCGGGTTATAGCGCAGGACGACCCGTGCGTTTTTTCCTGCTTTTCCAGCCAGTTCGTTAATCCGGCGCAATTCTATATCCGATTCAACATTGATCCGTAATATGCCTTGATTGAGAGCGTCCAGGATTTCCTGATCGGATTTACCCACGCCCGAGAATACGATTTTATCTGCGGCGATGCCCGCGTTTAATGACCGTATCATCTCGCCGCCGGAAACAATGTCGCTACCAAGGCCAAGTTCGGCCATGATGTTTAAAATTGCCATACTTGTGTTTGATTTACAGGCAAAGGCGATAAGCAGATCGGTTTCTGCAGGAAGGGTTTTTGCCAGCACATCCTGTAGCCCTGTCACGCGCTCTTGAATGTAAGAGGCACTATAAACATATGACGGTGTTCCATAGGTCTGCGCAATGGTCTCTAGCGAGACATTTTCTGCGAAAAGCTGTTCGTTTTGGACATGAAATCCACTCATGAGGTGATCCTGTAGTTAAACTATCCTGATGTTGATTATGTTCTGTACGATATTTTGATATTCTTTATTCGGGCTATGTTATGAGTTATTCAATAGGCTCTGGCGCAGGGTATTGATTTGGAAAGCTTGAGCTTTCCTTGGCCGGTGGCGGTTCAACAGAACTCGGTTTAATGCCGCATCCACATAGTGCCAATACAGATAAAACGCATAAAGCATTCAAAGTGATCTTGATATATTTTTCATTCCGTATCATTTTAGGCATAGTGATGACCTTTTTTATCGCGCTTTTAGTAACGCTGGCTAATAATGCTGGCTCAGATGCCCATAAGGTTATGTATGAAACAGACATTGAAGAGCAGCAATTATATTATCTTGTATGTTGTATTGGCGGCTTTTATCGCAATTATTGCCCTTTTTATCGGTGCAGGGAACGCGTTTTCATCGCAAAACGAGCAACAAATCAAGCCACCTGAAGCTATTTTTAACAGTTCTGTCGATGTTATCAATCATAAAGGGCAGAAAATTCCGTTTCCATCCTTAGATTTTATGGATATGAGCGATGAAATCGTCTCATCTGATAGTTTCAAAGGCCAATACAGGTTGATTAATATCTGGGCATCATGGTGCGGGCCGTGTCTTGTCGAGATCCCGTCATTATTCGATCTGGAAGAAGAACTGGGCGCAGAGAAACTGGATGTCGTATTTGTGTCTTTTGATTTTCCTGAAAATGCCGATGGGCTACGCACATTAATGCTGCGTCATAACAAGAAGATATTTGATAGTCTGTATACAAAAGGTGATGATGTTTGGGGCGCTTTATCTGTTCAGGCATTACCGATGAGTTATCTTGTAAATCCGCAAGGCAATATTGATTATATCTATGTTGGCGAAGTACAATGGAATTCTCCTGAAATCGTTGCCCACTTTAAATCCATAATTAGTAATTCGCAATAGAGACAATATCAACGTGACAGATTCTGCTCTCTCAGGTAGTTTTATATATAATGTCCGCGCGCGGACAATTTCTTTATATGGCCAGTTATGGCCGCATGAATTTAATTTTAATACGATAGAGCCCTATGTTTGACGGTCAGAGCAATGAATTACACAATAGATTAAAGCAATCCGATCTGGACGAGATTGTCGCGCTGCATGAAAAGTTTATTGTTGGACGTAATGGCGGGCGCAGGGCTGTTGTTAGACATGTTGATATGTCCGGCTTGTCCTTATCCGGACGTAATCTGCATCAGGCTGATTTTAGCGGCTGTGATATGACACATATGGATTTATCCGGCGCGAATTTCAGGGAAGCTTCATTATACGCATGTGATCTGAGTAACTCGGATTTAAACGGTGCCTGTTTTGTGCGTTCTGATTTGCGCGGATCACAAATTGAAAGTGCAGATCTAACGGGTGCCGACCTTGACTCAGCTGATCTGCGTGGCGGGGGCATTTCACAAACCGGCAGCTTTGATGCAATCAAAAGCGTGAATTTCCGTGGCGCAAATTTATCGGGCGCGCGGTTGTCCGGTACGCTTGCCGCTAACGCAGATTTTTCTGATGCGATTATGGCCAAGGCCGATTTAAGCGGTGCAGATTTGCGTAGTGCAATTTTTGAAGGCGCGGATATGAGCGAGGCTGATATTGGTGGCGCGCAGTTGATTGGCGCAAGTATGAAATCGGCCATTCTAACCGGCGTAACGCTGGACGATATTCGCCGAAGCGGCGTGAACACCGAAGGGTCAATCACAGATCAGAATGTTGGCCGCTCACTGGATGAGCTGGATACACCGCTTGTGACGTTGATTAAAGATCATCAGGCATGGGTGGCATCGGTTGGTAAGGAAGGACAGCAGCTTGACCTGAGTGAATATGATTTGCGCGTTTTGGTTTCTTTAAAGGGTGAAAAACTCACAGCAATTAAAGCCGTATCTGCGCGCTGGAATGGTATGGATTTAACAGGTGTTGAACTGCAGACAGCAAAACTTGACGGGTCTGATTTTCGCAGTTGTTTTTTACAAAAATCGGATTTACGCGCCAGCAGCCTGAAAGACGTGTTGCTTGGGCACGCCGATTTACGTGGTGCAAATTTAGGGCCGTTATATTTTGGCAAGGGTGATAATGTACGCATGAATGCGACAGATCTATCAGGAGCGCATTTGCGCTATGCTGATCTGCGTGGCACGAATTTCGAAAAGGCGAATTTTAGAGACGCAGATGTCTCTTACGCTGATTTTAGCAAAAGTAATGTAAGTGGCGCTGATTTCACAGGTGCAAATATTACCGGTGCGATATTTTCAGAAGCCAAAATTGACGAAGCTATATTTGTCGGTGAACAGCCGGATATACGGTAAAATATTTATTCCGCAAGCGTTACGGATAAAAAGAAGAAGACCAAAGCAAGCCCTTGCAAGTAAACGCGCGCTTTCATCAATTTATTGCTGTATTTTTTATTCAACTCACCGCCCTTGGCCATCAATGTAACGCCTGTAATAAGGACAATAACGATCAAAGCCATTGTAATCAGTGTCAGTATAAAGAAAATTGATTTCATTGGGTGCGCTCTCCGCAGATAAAATAATTAACGTCTAGATCATATTCCGAAAGCTTGAATTCACCGCCGAGGGGCGAGAAGACAAGTCCGCTTTGATTGTTAGGAATAATAGAATTGCCTCGCATCATCGCCGCTAGTTCGGACGGTTTGATGAATTTATTCCATTCATGAGTGCCTTTTGGTACCCAGCGCAGAATATGTTCTGCGGCCATGATGCCAAGTGCATAGGATTTAAGCGTTCTGTTTAATGTTGAAAATATAACAATGCCGCCAGGTTTGCATAAATCCGCACATGAACGCACAAACTCCTCGGGCGTGCTGACATGTTCGATAATCTCCAGAGCCAGTACAACGTCATAACGCTTTTTCTTTTCGGCAAGGGTGTCGGACGTCGTATTAAGATATTTGATATTGAGCTCATTGCTTTTTGCATGCTCGCCTGCAACGTTAATCGCCTGGTCATCCGCGTCAATGCCTGTCAGGTTGCCGCCAAGACGCGACAAAGGCTCACAAACAAGTCCGCCGCCACAGCCAATATCTATGATGTCCAGCTTTTTTAGTGGGGTCAGTGTATCGCTGTCGATTTTGTAATGATTGCATATGCGGTCACGAATATAAGCGATACGCACAGGGTTTAAACGGTGCAATGGCTTAAACGGACCATCAGGATCCCACCATTTACCGGAATCCTTGCGGAAGTTTTCAATATGCTTCGGATCTACACTATTCATGCTTACGTTTCATAAAGCATTTGCAAGGGAAATGGAACGGGAAATTGAAATGGAAGAGGAAAAATACTCTGGCGTGAGGCCTGCAAGATCCGTGTTTTGAAAATGATTACGGTAAAAATTGATATGACTATTTATTTTTTTTAATAATCCGGTTAATGTCTCGGGAATATCAAAAATAATAGTGCAGAATATAGGCTTGGTAAAAAAGGTCGGAAATAATAATGGGTCGCATAGTTGTGAAATTTGGCGGTACGTCCGTCGGAGATGTTGAAAGAATTGAAAATGCTGCGGATAAAGTCGTTGCAGAGGTCAAGCGCGGCAATAGTGTTGCTGTTGTTGTGTCAGCTATGTCCGGCGTAACAAACCAGCTTGTTGAATATTGCCGTAAAATCAGCCCGATGTATGATGCACGCGAATATGATGCTGTTGTTTCAAGTGGAGAAAATATTACCTCCGGCTTGATGGCAATTGCGCTACAAAAACGCGGTATAGCCGCACGTTCATGGCAGGGCTGGCAAGTCCAGATCATGTGTAATGATGTACATGGTAAGGCGCGTATTGAAGATATTGATGCCGAAGCGATGAATGCACGCCTTGATGCGGGTGAGGTGGCTGTTCTGGCCGGTTTTCAGGGGGTTACTTCAAAAAACCGTATTGCGACATTGGGGCGTGGCGGCTCTGATACTACGGCGGTGGCTCTTGCTGCTGCGCTGGGCGCAGATCGGTGTGATATTTATACTGATGTGAACGGTGTTTATACAACAGACCCGCGTATTGTACCGCGCGCCCGGAAGCTGGACAAAATATCATATGAAGAAATGCTGGAAATGGCCTCGCTCGGTGCAAAAGTTTTGCAGACCCGCTCGGTCGAAATGGCAATGAAACAAAATGTACCGCTTCAGGTGCTATCAACATTCGAAGAGGCAATCGGCAGCGATTACCCGGGAACATTAGTGACAAAAGAGGAAGATATCATGGAAAAACAAGTCGTGAACGGCATTGCTTATAATGTGGACGAGGCCAAAGTAACATTGCTGAACGTACCTGATGTGCCGGGTGCTGCGGCCAAAGTGTTCGGGCCATTATCAGACGCAAATGTGAATGTTGATATGATCGTACAGAACATATCTCAAAATGAACTCGTCACAGATATGACCTTTACCGTCCCGAAACAGGAACTTGATAGAACGTTGGAAGTTGTGGGTAATATCAAGGAACTTGAAGGAACCGAGATACGTTATGACAAAAATGTAGTAAAGGTATCTGTAGTGGGTATTGGCATGAGAAGCCATGCAGGTGTTGCACAGACAATGTTTAATGCGCTGGCTGAAAAAGGCATCAATATTCAGGTCATCTCGACATCGGAAATCAAGATTAGTGTTCTTGTTTCAGCCGAATACAAAGAGCTGGCTGTACGTACATTGCATGCCGCTTATGGTCTGGAAGCAGACGAATAAGGTAAAATGGCTAGAATAATAATAAAACAGCCATAGAAATTTATATGTGGGGATATGGGTTCAATTTCATTAGAAAATCAAGATCCTGAGCAACAGGATGATTGGTCTGATTATAAAAATGTTGTCGCTGGTGATGTTTTAAGACGCACCAGAGAACATTATGGCTTGTCCATTGATGATGTTGAAAAACACCTTCATATCAGACGCAGTTATCTGGAGGCACTGGAAGAGGGCGCTTATGATGTATTGCCCGGCCGCGTTTATGCGCTGGGTTTTGTTCGGTCTTATTCTGATTTTCTAGGGCTTGATGGTAATAAGATGATACAGCTGTTTAAATTGCAGCTTGCAGATAAACACGCCAAACCGGAGCTGCATTTTCCTATTTCTGCATCGGAAAGCAAATTACCAAATTTTTATGTGTTGGGGTCTTCGCTGGCTGTATTTGTCGGTGTGATCATTATGTTTGTTATGTTTGATCACAAGCGTGAGGCTGCGCCAATTCCTGCGCCTCAGGATGTTTTGGAACAAGTGGGCGCGGTAACGGGTGTTGTACCGTTCAACAGCCATGATAGTGCCAGCGGTATGGACTTTACACAGTTAAACGCTATTGCGCCGGCTTCAGGTGTTGATCCTTCAATTGTACAGCCGGATAAACCGTCGCGTATAGTGATTTATGCGCGTGATAGCTCTTGGGTGGATATTACCGATAAGGCTGGTAAATCTGTTTTCGCACAGGTGCTAAGTACCGGAGAGCGTTTTGATGTGCCCGATATTGACGGTCTTGTCATGAATGTCGGTAATTTGGGCGGTTTATCATTAACCCTTGATGGGCGTGAGCTAAACCCGCTTGGTAACGAAGGTCAGCAAGGCAGGGATTTCGCTTTAACGCCATCTTCCCTCGAACCATTTCTAAAAACAGTTGAAAATTAGCGCAGCACAGTGCATTTAATAATACGCGATCGCTGGATTGCGTAAGGTGTCTGTGTGTTGATATGTTTGTGAAGTTCATGTGCGATCAAGCAGATATGAGTTTGTTGATGGAGTTTAGCCTATGTCTTTAATTCAAAAATTAATGCCGATCAAAGCGCGATACGATGAATTATCGGCTTTAATGTCTGGTGGCGGGCTCTCAGGCGAAGAATTTGTAAAACTTTCAACAGAATACGCGGATCTAAGCCCCGTTATAGAGGCTGTGAATGATTACGAAGGCGCGTTGCAAGAACAAGAAGATCTTGAATCTTTAATGGATGATCCGGAAATGAAAGCCATGGCTGAGGCCGATTTGCATGAGGTAAAGGCTAAGATTCCGGTATTAGAAGATAAAATTAAACGCGCGCTGATCCCCAAAGACGAAGCAGATAAGAAAAATGCATTCCTTGAGATCAGGGCAGGTACGGGCGGTGATGAAGCTGCGCTTTTTGCTGCTGATTTATTCGGTATGTATAAAGGTTATGCTTCGGCGCATAAATGGTCGATGGACATGGTGAGTGTGTCTGAAAGTGATATTGGTGGTTATAAGGAAATTGTTGCGCAGATTACAGGGCAAAATGTGTTTGAACGTTTGAAGTTTGAATCAGGTGTTCATAGGGTGCAGCGCGTACCTAAAACTGAATCCGGCGGACGTATTCACACATCGGCGGCAACAGTGGCTGTTTTGCCTGAGGCCGAAGATGTTGATGTATCTATTGATGATAAAGATTTGCGTATTGATACCTATCGTTCGCAAGGTGCCGGCGGACAGCACGTGAATACGACCGATAGTGCTGTACGTATCACACATATACCGACAGGTATTGTGGTAGAGATGCAGGAAGAGCGTTCCCAGCACAAGAATAAAGATAAAGCCATGAAGATTTTACGTACGCGTATTTATGATGCCGAGCGCCAAAGACTTGCCGATGAGCGCGCCGCAGATCGTAAATCACAAGTTGGCTCTGGTGATAGATCAGAGCGCATCCGCACATATAACTTCCCGCAAGGCCGCGTGACCGATCACCGCGTTAATCTGACTTTGTATAAGCTTGACGAAGTGCTGTCCGGTGAATCCTTGGATGAAGTCATTGATCAATTGATTGCGGAAGATCAGGCAGAAAAGCTGGCCGAGTTCGAGTAACGCCAATATCTGCACGCCAAGTCTGCATGAATTCAGGCAGGTTTAAATATCGGAATGAAGATGAGTAATATCCAGTCAATCGCGCGTGAATTACGAGCAAGGCTCGCAGCCTTATCCATTGAACAGCCGGAAATAGTCGTTCGTGCGTTAATTTGTCATGTGCTTGATATGACGAGTGTAGAGATGATTGCCTATCCAGACCGCTTAATCGGCGAAGACGAGCGTTTAAAGATAAACGCATTGATAGAACGCCGGATTGCAGGCGAGCCATTGAGCAAGATATTGGGTGAGGGCGAGTTCTGGGGGCTGCGTTTTAAGGTAAATGAGCATGTTCTTGATCCTCGTCCGGATACGGAAACCCTGATCGAGGCGGTATTGAAGCGTTTTGAAGGGGGGGCGCCACCTGGTAATATCCTTGATCTCGGCACAGGTTCGGGGTGTATATCCATTACATTGCTCCATGAATGGAAACAGTCTAGAGCCGATGCCGTTGATTTATCCGAAAAGGCAATTGAAGTGGCAAAGCAAAATGCAGAACTTAACGGCGTAACGGATAGAATCACATTTATCCAGAGCAATTGGTACGATAATTTATCACAGCAATATGACTTAATTGTGTCAAATCCACCTTATATTACGAATCAAGAGGTCGGTAATCTGGCGATCGAGGTAAAGAATCATGATCCGATTCTGGCGCTTGATGGAGGAATTGACGGTCTGGATGCCTATAAAAAAATATTTTTTAATTTAAAAAATTATTTAAAGCCGCTTGGAGTGTGCTTCGCAGAGATCGGTTTTGATCAGGAAGAATCCGTTCCGCGACTCGCCGAAAAAGCAGGGCTTTGCGTTCAGAATATATACCGTGATTTGGGCGGCAAGCCACGGGTTGTGGAAATCTCTTTTGGGGAAAACAGTGAAAATTCCACTTTGTTACCTTGATCAAAAAACCCGGTTAACGATACAGTCAAAACATCCAAGAGGCAGAAAATCTGTTTTGAACCGAAATATCCATAGATTTAAAAGAATCAAAAGAATCAATGGATAACAAGATTTCGGTAACAGATACCTCTGGTCGAGTGTACGTAAATAATGTACTATGTGTACGTATAAAGATGTGTAACCAAATATTGCGGGATAGTTAAATGAGACACGGATCATCGAGTAGACGGTCAAGGAGCCGAAACAGTAGCGGCCGTAGAGGTAGTCAAAGTAACAAATCAAGAGTTTATGATAGTAATGGCCCAGACGTACGTATACGCGGGACAGCTCATCAGATTTTTGAAAAATACATAGCATTGGCAAAGGATGCTGAAGGTAGCGGTGACCGCGTTCTTTCAGAAAGCTACTTGCAACATGCCGAGCATTACCAAAGAATAATCAGTGGCTGGATTGATTTGCTTGATGGAAACCCAGATAAGCACAATCAGATAGAAGTTTCTGTGAAATCAGAAGGAAATAAAGAAGATTCTGTCGGTAACAAAGATGATGATCTTGGATTACCGGACAGTATCATCGGCAAAAAATCTTCTAGCAGAGAAAATGCTAAAGAGCTGACAGACGCATAAGTGATTTAAAAGACGGATAAGAGTGTATGTGCGCCGTCTTTTACCGAAGTATTTGGATGATTACCTGCTGGTTGCCAATTGATCTAAAGTTGGTTTGGGTTAGGTTGATAATTATTTGAAAATAATCCCCGCATATTGAGAAGAAAAGGTGGTTTTAACCGCCTTTTTTTATGCCAATTTCCTGTAAATAACGCGATTTACACAGTTTGCAGTGATCTTTATGCCGTTTACGCGCGTATAATAGGGTATAAGGAGGCTATTCTTGAGCGCCAATAGTGTTTTTGCAAAAATATATGGTGTAAAATGTAGTCGTCAGCATAATGAACACTAAACTTGGTTATAAAAGGATTCAGGTGCGATATGGATTTTGAGCGTTTTACAGAGAAATCATGCAGTTTTATTCAAAAGGCGCAAACTTTGGCGTCACGGTACAAGCATCAATCGCTTGAGCCGGAGCATTTGCTGCGCGTTATGCTGGATGACGAAGACGGGCTGATTAAAAAGCTGGTTAATAATGGTGGCGGTGACGCTAGGAAATTAAGTACGGGCGTTGATAAATCAATTACCAAATTCCCAGTGATTGATGGGAGTGGTGCAGGGCAATTGCGCGTTTCAAGTGATTTATCAAAACTTCTTGATAACTCATTGAATATAGCGGAAAAATCAGGCGATAAATATGTCACTTCCGAGCGTATTTTACAGGCAATGGCGATGTTGAAAGCATCGGATATCTCCGGCACGCTTGCCGATGCTGGCGTTAGTCCTACGACCTTGAATGCGGCCATAAATGAAATGCGCAAGGGACGTACAGCTGATACACCGACCTCGGAGGGCCAGTTTGATGCTTTACGCCGTTACGCTAGAGACCTGACTGCGGATGCTGAGGCAGGCAAGCTTGATCCGGTGATAGGTCGTGATGAGGAAATACGTCGCACTATTCAGGTTCTTTCAAGACGTACAAAGAATAATCCGGTTCTAATTGGTGAGCCGGGCGTAGGTAAGACTGCAATTATCGAAGGACTGGCCTTGCGTATTGTTAATGGCGATGTGCCGGAAAGCCTGAAGAATAAAAAGCTGATGGCTCTGGATCTGGGCGCATTGCTGGCCGGTGCGAAGTTTCGCGGTGAGTTTGAAGAGCGCTTAAAGGCCGTTGTTGACGAAATTACAGCCCATGCAGGTGAAATTGTGCTGTTTTTAGACGAGTTACACACATTGGTGGGCGCAGGTAAGGCCGAAGGGTCTATGGATGCCTCAAACATGCTTAAACCGGCTTTGGCGCGTGGCGAGTTGCATATGGTGGGCGCAACGACGCTTGAGGAATACCGCAAACATATTGAAAAAGATGCGGCGCTAGCCCGCCGTTTCCAGACTGTTTATGTGCAGGAGCCAACAGTAGAAGATACCATCTCTATTCTGCGTGGTTTGAAAGAAAAATATGAAGTACACCATGGTGTACGTATATTGGATTCGGCGATTGTGGCGGCTGCGACGTTATCGAACCGTTATATCACAGACCGTTTCTTGCCCGATAAAGCTATTGATTTGATGGATGAGGCGTCATCACGTCTTCGCATGCAGGTTGATTCAAAGCCTGAGGAGATTGACGAGCTTGATCGCCGTATTATGCAGCTTAAAATCGAACGTGAAGCGTTGAAAAAGGAAAAAAGCGATACTTCAACCAAAGAACGTCTGGTGCGTTTGGAAGAAGAGCTGGAAGAGCTTGAAAAAAGCTCGGCTGATCTCACATCGCAGTGGGAAGCGGAGAAGGGCAAGCTTCATTCAGGCCAGAAATTAACCGAAGAACTGGATAAAGCACGTATAGAGCTTGAAAGAGCGCAGCGTGATGGCGACTGGACAAAAGCCGGTGAGCTGATGCATTCCAGAATCCCCGAGCTGGAAGAGAAGCTTGAACTGGCCGCAGAAGTTTCCGACCATTCGGAATCTGCCCTGATCAATGAAGAGGTAACGGCAGATGAAATTGCCAATATCGTAAGCCGTTGGACCGGTATTCCGATTGATAAGATGCTGGCTGGCGAACGCGAGAAGCTATTATCAATGGAAGAGAAAATCAAAGATCGTGTGGTGGGACAAGAAGAAGCTATTCATTCTGTCGCAAATGCGATTAGACGCTCTAGAGCGGGGCTTCAATCACCAAATCGCCCTATTGGAACATTTTTATTCCTCGGGCCGACAGGGGTTGGTAAAACGGAAGTCACCAAAGCATTGGCGGAATTCTTGTTTGATGATGAATCGGCCATGGTGCGGATTGATATGTCCGAATATATGGAGAAACACTCGGTTGCCCGTATGATTGGTGCGCCTCCTGGTTATGTCGGGTATGAAGAAGGTGGTTCGTTAACCGAAGCGGTACGCCGCCGTCCGTATCAAGTGGTATTGCTTGACGAAGTTGAAAAAGCGCATCCGGATATATTCAATGTGTTATTGCAAGTATTCGATGATGGCCGCTTAACCGATGGTCAGGGACGTACGGTGGATTTTAGCAATACAGTGATTATCATGACATCAAATCTTGGTTCCGAATATCTGGTGAATCAAAAAGATGGCGACGATATAGAAGATGTTCGTGAAGACGTTATGAATACTGTGCGCGCATCTTTCCGTCCCGAATTTTTGAATCGTCTTGATGATGTGCTTTTATTCCACCGTTTGAAAAGAGACCAGATCGAAGGCATTGTTCATATTCAGCTCAAATCACTGCAAGGATTGCTCGCAGATCGTAATATGACACTTGATCTTGATGATGCCGCTGCCAAATGGCTGGCCGAGAAGGGGTATGATCCGGCATATGGGGCACGTCCATTAAAACGCGTTATTCAAACCGAACTTCAAAACAAGCTGGCTGAGATGATTTTGAACGGCACAGTCATTGATGGTGCGTCAATTACCGCGACGGTTAAAGGGCAAGCGCTCGATTTTAAGGTCGTTAATCCTTCTGTTAATGAAACGTCTTCGGCAAAAAGCAAAAAAGGTAATGGTAAGGATGACGCAGATCTTACAGCAGCCTGATCTTTCGCAGAAAACCTATTTCTTCTGTGGTATTGGCGGTAGCGGAATGAGCGCGCTGGCTATGCTTGTGCAAGCGCAGGGGCATATCGTTTATGGATCTGATCGCAGCTATGATCAGGGAAAAAATCTGGAGCGTTTTGAATTTTTGCGCCAAAGCGGCTTTGTTTTATTCTCACAAGATGGAAGCGGCTTAACGGATGATGTTGATTATCTTGTGGTTTCAAGTGCTGTTGAAGACCGTATTCCCGATGTAAAAGCCGCCAAAGACAAGCATATACCGATAATTAAGCGTGCAGAGCTGCTGGCCGCGTCGTTTAATGATAAGCAAGGCATAGCCATTGGCGGCACAAGCGGCAAAACAACTGTTACGGCAATGACCGGATGTATTTTTGATTATGCCGGAACATCGCCGAATATTGTAAATGGCGGGTTGATGAATAATTTTATTGATCAAACAGGTCAGCCGCAAAATACTGTGACAGGAGATGGTGATTATTTTATCGCCGAGGTCGATGAAAGCGATGGTTCTATTGCTCTGTTTAATCCTGTTGTTGCGATACTGAATAATCTGGCGCTTGATCATAAACCGCTTGAAGAGTTGCGCGTGATATTTGCGCAATATCTTGAACGCGCTACGAAGGGCTGTGTGCTGAACTTTGATAATGATGAAGTGTTGGGTTTACGCTCTCATGCCGCAGGACAGATTACAGGATACAGCGTAGCAGACGCAGACGAGGCGAGTTTTTATGCCCGTAATATACGTTATACTGAAACGGGCAGTTGTTTTGATGTTGTGCAAAGTGACACCGGACAGCAAATACACACAATATTACATGTGCCGGGGCTTCATAATATTTCCAATGCTTTGGCGGCGATTTGCTGTGCGTATATATGTGGAATTTCTGTGGATATTGCGTGTAAAGCTTTGGAGGGATTTAAGGGAACGCATAGACGGCTAGAGTTTGTAGGGCAAAAGGACGGTGTAAGCGTTATAGATGATTTTGCTCACAATCCGGATAAAATTGCGGCTTCTTTATCGGCGCTTAAACAGCATGAGGGTCGTTTATTACTTGTATTTCAGCCCCATGGGTTTGGTCCAACCAAGATGTTGCGTGAAGGGTTGGTCGAAAGCTTTGTCATAGGGATGAGTGAGGATGATATCCTTTATATGCCCGAAATTTACTATGCAGGCGGCACGGCAAACAAGGTGATTTCTTCACAAGATATAATTGATGATGTGAATACAAAAGGACGTCAGGGAATATTTTGTGGCACCCGCGCCGATATTATTCCTCTTATTCAGGCCGAGAAGAAATCAGGTGATCGTATAGTCGTCATGGGTGCGCGCGATGATACGCTTACCCATTTTTGTCATGAATTTCTTGTTTAAATTTAGCGTTGCTTCCACTGCCTGAATCTGTCTAATATTCATAATCTTTTAAAATGATAAGAAATTAAGAATTACAGGGAGAGGCAATATGGCCATTTTTGAGTCAGATATTATAGAAGGTTTCAGTCTAGATAGAAGCGGCGGCGAATTAATCGCTATTTTTGAGAAAAAAGCCGATGTGCCGGGCGGTAACATAGAATTTACATTGCCGGAACTGGAAGAACATCTTGATGAGCTGGGGCAGTTAGGTGTGTATGGTGATGTGACTGCTGTGGCGTTACAACATATGCGCATTGCATCCGGTTTGAATGGCAAGGTTGATTCCCGTAACCAGCAAAAACCAAAGTAAATCTTATTTATTGATATCTTTCCTGTAAATAGGCCCAGACGGCACGCAGTCCACATTCTTTGGCACCAAGGCTGCGCCCTGGACGGCCAATATTTTCCCATGCGTAAATATCAAGGTGAACCCAGTCAATTTTCGGGTCTATGAATTTATGCAGATAAAGCGCCGAGTATAAAAGATCGCCCGGTGCCAATGCGCTATTGGTTATATCAGCGACTTTGCTTTCAACGAAGCGGTTGTAATCATGCCAGATCGGGAAGGGCCAGATCGGGTCTTCTTCTGAACCGGAATATTTCTGTAATGCGAGAGTAATGGAATCGTTGTTGCTGAAATACGCAGCGATATCATGGCCAAGGGCGCTCATTTTCGCGCCGGTCAATGTTGCAAAGTCTATTATCAGATCTGGTTTTTCTTCCGATGCGGCTGTGAGGGCGTCGGATAAAATCAGGCGGCCTTCAGCATCAGTATTGGTGATTTCAACAGTCAGCCCCTTGCGGCTGGTGGCAATATCCCCTGGGCGCATCGCGCCGCCGGAAATATCGTTATCAACTGTCGGGATCAGGACGCGTAAATTCACAGGTAATTGATGTTTAATGATGATCGCGGCAAGCGCCAGAACATGTGCGCCGCCTGCCATGTCTTTACGCATAAGCAACATAGAACGGCTGGGCTTTAGACTCAGCCCGCCGGTGTCATAACAGACACCTTTGCCAACAAGCGTGAGTGCCGGATCACTTTTTTTGCCCCAGCGCAGCTCGATCAGCCGTGGGCGCCGGGGGCTTGCATCACCAACCGTGTGAATTAATGGATAATTCTGCTCCAGAAGCTCTTCACCAGTAATGACGCTTATTTTGGCCTTAAGCGTTTGTGCTATGGTTTGGCAAACTTCCTCCATATCGTCAGGGCCAAAATCATTGGCTGGTGTATTGACGATATTGCGCAGTAAGAACACAGCTTCATATTGCGCGGTGAGTGATTTTAAATCGATGGATTTAGGTGCTAGTAACTTAACCGGATCAGGTGGCGTGGCGGCTTTGTATAAATCAAACGAATAGGATTCAAGAGCCCAGCCCATACAAAGCTTTTCAAGATCAGGTGCTTTTAGTTTTTTCTCGTCAAAACAGAAAACAATACTCCCCAGTAGTTTTCTGTCTATTGTTTGAGATAGTTTTTGGTAGATAGAAGAGCCATCAAATAATGATAAATCTTTCCCAGACGCAAACACGGCCTTATTCAACTCACCTTTACTGTTCTGAAGTAGGACGAATTGCCCGTTTTTACCGTCAAAACCAGATGTTTTTAGCTGTGTTTTGACCAAAGCGCTGTTTTTGTCATTCCATGCCGTAAATTCACCGCATTTCAATATTGAAATGGTTAGTGGTGTTTTCTTTGTTGTTTTTATAAAAGGCGACGGAAAGTCGAAAAATTGCTCGGTCATATTATAATACTAAGTCAAAGTCAGTACGAAGTGGAATAGTGGATATGGGGGTGTCGCGTAGTCATCAACAGAAATTACTTGATAATTTACATAATTATATGTATATTCTCGGCATGGGTAGAAAAAATCACAGTATCAAAAACGCATTTGGTGAAGGTAAATTGAAAGATTTAGCTGAGGAAATTGGCGAGGGCGATGGCCAGCGTTACGCCGAAGGGCAAAGCGCAACGCATAAAGGTCTTGGCACGAAACCAAAATACAAAGAAAAGCATAAAGGTAAACAAGGCTGGCGGCTTGGATATTAGTAAACTGGCTTATTCGGCGCGTGAGTATCAATATCTATTCATATTTTAATTTCACATTCTTATTTCAGAGCATTACACTGCTGGCATGAGCTGGATAGAGGAAATAGGCGACATTATAGATGTAAGGGTAACGCCCAAAGCATCGTCCAATCGTATTCAGGCGCAAAAGTGTGATGATGGCAGCTGGCAAATACGAGTTTATGTGACAACCGTACCGGAAGACGGTAAGGCCAATAAGGCTGTGATCAAATTACTATCCAAAGCATTTGGGGTTTCCAAGTCTTCATTCGAAATTATCCGCGGTCAGCAAGACCGTGACAAAAGCATTAGAATTATCCGTTAGAGTTATTTTTTAAAATTAGCCGTTAAAGATGTAAGTGATTGATTTGACACTTGGTTAAGTTGCTCTATTTGATATATAATAAAG
>JAUILO010000145.1 GCA_030432775.1 Alphaproteobacteria bacterium | reverse complement strand
CAAAACACTCTTTTACGACTTTCTCCGCCCCAATTCCCTGCACCGCGATTAAAGCGCGATCTTCTAAAACAGAGGTCTTTGCACCATCAATAATCTGCTGTTGCATCCATACCAAGTCTTCGGCTTTGCGCCCCGCATTAATCACCACAAAGAAACACTCGGCATCCATGCGCGTCACAATCATATCATCAACAATGCCGCCTTGCTCGTTCAACAACACCGTATATTTGGCGCGCCCCTCTGGCGCAGACGTGAAATCTGATGGACAAATCTTATGAATAAAGGCCATGGCGTTCGGGCCGTGAATTATAACCTGCCCCATATGTGATACATCAAACAACCCTGTGTGAGTGCGCACCCATTCATGCTCTTTTAATGCGCCCTCTTTATAAAAAAGCGGCATATCATAACCGGCGAACGGCCCCATCTTAGCGCCGAGATCCATATGGTTTTGGTATAAAGGAGTTTTCTTTGTCATCCTGCATCACCTTTCCTGAACACTCACTATTACAGCAAGCCTAAAACAATGGGGCTTTCACAGCCCCATATTCATTAAACGATATTATGACTGAACTTTGCAGCCTGTAAGCACAGGTGTGTTTTCTTCAACCAGAACGGCTTTGCCGTTATTATAGTGCAAAGTATAAACACCATCGGAAAATACTAGAGCCGGAATTTCGCTATATTCCTTGCGGGATAGCGAGATGTTCTGCCCTTGATAGGTCACTGTTGCATTTTGCATACTGTGGCTCATTGCCAAAACCATCTGTCTGGCCTGATCACACATGTATAGATCACTTGTCGGCTGAGATTTGTATCCACCGTGGAACGTACAAGCCGTCACAACAAATAAGCCGGCCAATAAAAATATAGAGTGAAGTTTCTTCATAATCTTTGAACCTGTATAATTTTTAATAGATTTGAATTGTAAAGGTGAACAGCGCTGCGGTAAATGAAAAACTAGAAAAACATTAAACACCTTTATCTTCGCATTTCCCTACCCATTTTAAGGCAGCTTATTTAATGTCGTAAGTCTGCGGCAAGTATACCCCCAGACTTAGTCAATGACATTTGACTTACCGTTGTATGATGTACCTTCGCCAAACTTTTAAAACAACCAAACCGCACCGACCATAGCTTTACCCAGCTTAGAAACGCTAGCCATAAAGCTCAACAGCAACAACGGCAAACCTGAACCAAACACAAAATATCAGACAGAAAGATCAACCCGCAGCTTTAACGTGATCAATCAGAATTTTAATGTTAATATCATGATCATACTGAATATTTTTTAATAATAAAAATTAGCGTAATGAATTAGAAACCTCATTCATATTATAATATCCATGTAGGAATATAATTAAGAATAATGAATTATTTTATGCCTTTTTCATCACAGATTGGAACGAAATTACTATACTGCTTTCTTAGCATCACATTGCTATCTATCGTCGCCTTTATAGTAATGATTCGTCCGCTTAATCACACTCAAAGATCCCAAGAAGATCTTATGATGAATACGATTCCATTTTTGGAAGAAGCACAAAAATTATCGATTAATGTCACATCATACATCATCTCTATAGAACGCATGATCGGCGCTCCGGAAACATTAAATATTCACAAACAGCACGACCTGATCACCCGTCATGAAAATACGATCAAACTAAATCTTGAATCATTATCCAAAACAACAAATGACGCCGAAGCTTTAGACAACATCCAAACCTTACTTGACCAGACGTTTGATAACACAAGAGAAATGGAAACCCTTCTTCTTGATAAGCTGGTCAATATCAAACAATCCCAGCAAATAAATCAGGAACACATGGCCGTATTGCTCGATAGCCTGTCCGAGCAACTTAGAAAATACGAACAAAAGACCGATCAATACAGCAAAGAAGAACGGCAGTATGTTCACAAAATAAGAAGTGAACTATTTGAAATACAAAGTGTTTTAGGGCTTGTGCCGGCTGCACGCAAAGACGAAAAATACACCCATGGACTGCGCAGAAAATACATAGCCCATACCCAAAAAATCACTGATTTTATTACAAAAATAGAAGATAAAAACTTACGCAAGTCTCTATCAGAAAAGGCAGATTACCTCCTTTTACATACGACGGAGCAATCCGGCATCTTCTATGACACACTGCAAATATACAAAATTTCAAGCGAGATCTACGACATCACAGAAGATTATAAGCTCAAACAACAAGCGCTAAACCACAATCTTATAAAACTGCTTAAAGGCGCGATATCTACAACCAGCAAGAAAATGAGCATACTTGACGCCGAAACAAAACAGAGTGTCAGGATGTTTTATTACATCGCGTTTTTATCATTGGGCGCATCGTTCCTGATTGTCTTTTTATATATCGGGCCGCATATTATAAAACGCATCAAAAACCTTGCCGAAGAAACACGGTATATTGCCGAAGGTGATTTTAGCAGGAAACTGGACATTACCGGCAATGATGAAATATCAACCATGTATGAAGCTCTTGATAGCTTTCGTGACGGCCTCATAGAAAAGAAGAGCTTTGAAGAAGCATTACGCGTTAGTGAAGAACGTTACCAGCTTGCCGTCACGGGATCTGCATCAGGGCTGTGGGACTGGAACATCGAAGAAGGCGAATTATTCTGGTCCGACCGTACAAAAGAAATTGTTGGCACCGAGGACAAGACTTTCAAAGCGAGTTTTGAAGGCTTTCGAAACAGAATTCATGCCGATGATGAAAAACGGGTTATGAACGCCTTAAGCGACCACCTTGACTACCAAAAATCTTTTAACGTCGAATGCCGCCTTAAACATGAAAACGAAGAATATGTCTGGGTACATATTAAAGGTCAGGCGATTTGGGATGAAAACGGCAAAGCTATGCGTATAGCCGGATCCGTTGATGATATATCGACCAGAAAACTTGCCGAAGAACAGTTGCAAGCAGAAAAATCTTTCTCCGCCTTTGTCGTACAACAGGCCCCCTACATGATTATCGGTGTTCAGAAAAACGGTAAAATATCGTCCGTTAATCCAGCCACGTCAAAAGTCAGCGGTTATAAAGAGGACGAATTAATGGGTACGGACTGGAAGAACCTTTTCGTTGCCGAACATAAAGACGCCGTACAAGAGGTGTTATTTATCCAGAAAAGTAAAAATTTCACCGCCAATATTCTATGTAAGAACAAGAAAATCCGTATCATTGAATGGAATGTCATGGATACTGGACACGAGGGCGAACCAAATGCAGAAAAAATCGGCTTCGTTTTATCAGGGAAGGATATCACTACAGAGCGCGAGTCAGACACACATAAACGTCAAACACAAAAGATGCAGGCACTCGGTCAACTAGCTGGCGGTATCGCGCACGAGCTAAACAATTTACTGCAACCCATTACAACATCATCAGAAATTATACGTCGCAAATACAAGCTGGATGAAAATAAAGGGATGAGAAAATATCTTGATATGATGCAAGATAGTGTCGAAAAGGCTAAAGATATTATCGATGACGTTCTGGCATTCTCACGCGTAGACCAAGCCAGCACAACCATTTTGAACGCCCAAAAAACTGCATATGAATCGATACGTTTTGCCTTGGGACTTCAAAAAATGACTCCGAACATCTCATTGATCGGTTTTGATATCGAAAACTACTCTCAGGCATATCTGAACAAAAACGACATGATCCGTGTGGTGACAAACCTAATCTATAACGCACAGCACGCCGCCGGGCCGGACGGCGAAATCAGGATATCCTATCAAGAAAAGATACTTTCCAAATTTGAGGCAAAGAAACTTAATCTGGAAAACAAGAAATATGCCGTGATATCCTTCTGGGATAACGGTGTGGGCATCCCCGAAGATAAGATCGAAACCATATTTGACCCCTTCTACACGACCAAGGGCAATGAAGGCACAGGTCTGGGACTTCCTATTGTTTACGGCATCATTGAAAGCTGGAAAGGTGTCATCAGCGTTGAAAGCAAGGAAAACATAGGAACTACATTCTGGATTTACATCCCGTTGTTATAATCCTTATGCATAAGACACCCCTTTAAAACATTGATATTTATACTTCCTTTTGTTATAAGCACCGCAACAACAGGTGCAAAGCTGTGCATGTTATTGCCACAGTTCAAAACAAACCAAAATAAAGTACCGATAATATATCAAACACAAGATATACAAAATCCACGGTGTCTAAACATACGGCGTCTAAACATAGAGAGTAATTATGCTAAGTCTTGTCAATAAATTCAGAATAACCAACGATCCTAAATCCGATATTCTATCAGGGATTACCGTTGCACTTGCTCTTGTTCCCGAAGCGGTCGCCTTTGCCTTTGTCGCTGGCGTAGCTCCGCTTGTCGGGCTTTATGCTGCTTTTATCGTCGGTCTGGTTACATCACTGGCGGGCGGGCGTCCTGGCATGATATCGGGCGCGACAGGCGCACTTGCCGTTGTCATGGTTTCATTGGTTGCAACACACGGCGTTGAATATCTTTTTGCAACTGTTGTGCTTATGGGCATATTGCAAATACTGGCGGCTGTATTCCGGCTCGGTATTTTTATCCGTCTTGTACCTCATCCGGTTATGCTTGGTTTTGTAAACGGGCTGGCGATTGTTATTTTTCTGGCGCAGCTCGGACAGTTTAAATCATCTGGCGACAAGAGCGCAGCTGCACCCACAGAAGCCGCCCATGAGACATCACATAGCGCGCTGGACGTCATATTTAACGGCGGCTGGATGCAAGGCACAGAGCTTTACATGATGGTCGGGCTCACGGCCTTGACCATGGCGATTATCTGGCTGCTGCCAAAACTGACCAAAGCAATTCCATCAACACTTGCGGCGATCCTGATTGTGTCGGGTATCGTTATCTGCTTTGGGCTTGAAACAAACACAGTTGGCGATTTGACATCAATCAAAGGCAGCCTGCCCAGTTTTCATTTACCAGATGTACCGCTGAATTTGGAAACTTTTAAAATCATTCTTCCTTATGCGATTATTCTATCGGCTGTTGGTCTAATTGAAAGCCTGCTAACACTTACCCTTATTGACGAGATGACAGAAACCCGCGGCCGCGTATCACGCGAATGTGCCGGACAGGGACTTGCAAATGTGGCTTGTGGTTTCTTTGGCGCGATGGGCGGCTGTGCGATGATTGGCCAGTCCATGATTAATATCAACGCAGGCGGCCGCGGCCGGTTATCCGGCATTACTGCCGCGCTGGCGCTTTTGTGCTTCATTCTGTTTACAGCCCAGTATATCGAACAAATCCCCCTCGCTGCGCTTACCGGGGTTATGATGATGGTCGTGATTGGCACTTTTGCATGGGGGTCAATCCGTATCCTAGGCAAAATTCCCAAAGAAGACGCGCTGGTGATTTTATTGGTAACGATTATAACTGTCTTTGCCGATCTAGCCGTAGCGGTGGTGATCGGCGTTATTGTTGCCGCCCTTGTTTTCGCATGGAAAAGCGCCCGTCACATCAGCATTGATACAATGACCAGCGAAGATGGTAGCAAAATATACACCCTGCATGGCGCGCTGTTCTTCGGATCCATAGCATCGTTCAAAGACCTGTTCGTTCCAAGAAACGATCCGGATAATGTCATCATCGATTTCCGCAACGCCCGTGTGTTAGACCACTCGGCTTTGGAAGCCATTGATAATCTTGCTTCACGCTATATTGCTCTTGGCAAGAGACTGCATCTGGTGCATCTCAGTCCGGATTGTAAATTACTGCTGGAAAAAGCTGCGGATATGGTCGAGGTCAATTCGGTTGAAGATCCGCATTACCGTGTCGCTGTGAACTATGCACGCAAAGCATCGGACCGTAAAAAAGAAGATCTGAAAACACAAGGCCTGATATAGTATAACCCGTTACAGATTAAAGCTTGGGCTTACACGCTTGCGGCC
>JAUILO010000001.1 GCA_030432775.1 Alphaproteobacteria bacterium | reverse complement strand
CTTTGGAGCGTTCGTCATAACGGTAATCGGCGAAGCTTTCATGAACATTATCGTAATTCACAATATCATGACCATCACCGCGATCTTTGTTATAATCAGGGTCAATCAACATTTCATGAAGCTGTACAAGAACCGCTGCGCCCCAAGCTTGTTCAGGTGCTTTAACACCGTGCTTAACGCAATATTGCAGATATTCGGCAATCGGCTTCACGCGATCAAGAAGATCCATCTCTTCGCCATCGGCGTTTTTCAAAACCATATTATAAGGGTGCATATCACCACGGTTGGCCAGACCCAATTGAATAAGAGTGGCGCGCACAACGTGGTTTACCTGTTTATCAGAATTTGCCCAATCATTATCGGCAAGGCGCACAGTATCCACCATCAAATCCATGATAGCCATTCTATATGCCATTGTTGCTTCCGAACTCATCGATGCAGGACCGGTAATGGCTGTTAACTCTGTGAGCATTCCATAAGCCTGTTTAAGTTCGATATCAATATCAACCGAGCTGATAACCGGGCCATGCAGGCCATAAGCATCAATCTGGTCTTTCTTCTCCGCTTCGACCACCGCCTCAGTAGCCGATATGCTTGGCTTTACAACATCATCAACGAATAGATCTGAATCCGGGTAGAATGCTTCCAGTTCTGCAACATCACTCACAAGCATATCATTTGCCGCTTTACGGCCAAATTCACCGCGCTTTAAATCAGCAGAAATAAAAGTCCAGCCTGGACGACCATATGGCGGAGATTGTGTATTCATAGCGCCAAGACCTCTGGTCACGGCAATACGCTCACGCTTGGATTTAACGCGATCAAAAAAGTTACGATCGAAAATTTTCGTACCAAATTTATTCGGATCAAACACGTTTTCTTTATGAACAATCTGTTTCGGTGTTGAAACCGTATGCACAGCCTTAGGAGCAACATCAATTTCGCCTTTAAAGACAGGTGTCGCGATTGTTTTCAATGCCACAAGTTCCGACCCCCTGCCCGCTTTTTGCAGGTAACGGTAATTTTCAATATCTTCAAGACGCTCTTTGATTTCGGCAATAACAGGGTCATTGGCTTTAAGACGGGCTTCTTTTAATTTTTCATCCAGTGATTTATCAACTGGTCTTGGTGCAACTTCGTTTGAACGTGTTGTTTGCAGTTCAAGCGGCTTAATATTCTTGCGCGCACGCTTCATAGATGTACCAAGCTCTGCCATAAACTCTTCCGGAATGTGACCGATAAAGTGACGTTTGATTAGTGGCTCGGCAATACGTTTGATCTCGGCCATTTTGGCGCGGGCTTCGACCGCCCAAGGCTCATCAGAAGAGTATTCATCCTGAAACTGTTTGGATACATTCAGAACATCAATCGGATGTTTGCTTTTGCCATTATAGACCGCGTCGCTCATACGGCTATCAACTTCCATGATCCACGCCAAAGTGGTGGAAGCCTCGCGGGCATAAAAATCTTTATCAAGAGCATAGACCAGATATTCCAACTGTCCTTGTGCAATTTCTGCCAAGGTCAGTAATGTACGGTCACCACGGTAAAATACGTAATCTGAATCTGAACGAACAAAGCCCTTGGTGTAACCAAGAGCATTCATAATACCGCGCATATCTTCCCAGTTACTGTTACGTGAAAACGGAATATCACGTTCATGGATAATGGCGACACTCTCATCGACTTCTGTGTACCAGCCACCCATAAAATCTTCTTCTTCGGGTGAACGGCTATAAGAGACATCCGCATCGGCTCTGTTCATATGAACAGCACCTTCTTTATTAAATGGGAATGTCAGGATAAATTCAGGGAACATTCTTTGCAGATGTTCACGGCGACCCATCGCATCGCGCTGATTGGGCATGATAACATCTTTTACAACGCGCTCCGAACCGGCAGAGCTTTTATCAAGATCTTTGGTTGTGCGCAAAAGAACTGTCTGATCACCGATTGTGACCGGTAAGCGATGGTCAACTTCTTCGGCTAATTTGTGGGAACGGAAACCGCCGGTAATGGCTGTAGGAACATAAATATGTGGAACGCCGCCACGGGCAACCTTCATATTCAGGTGATCCCAAACTGTTTGCTCGCTGGCATTGCGGATCGCAAATTCGCTGTCACGGCGTTCGTAATATGGGTAATGATAGCTATCAAAAGGCATATGCCCTTCATGTGGCTTTGTGTCTGGATCAACAAATGTGTCTGGATTGCTAAATACAGTGCCTGCCATATAAGACAGAATTCTTTTCGCACGCTTTGTACGATCTACCGTATTTTCTTGTTCGTCTTCCCTTTTGTGCCCTTGTGTCACATCGTTCCCCTTCTCTAGTCCGATAACAGAATATAATCTGCTATGATCCATATAGTTTTCTTACTAGTCATCGCTCATTCCTCTTGAACTCGATCCTGCCGGACCATCTGTAGAGCGCTTCTTTGTTTCCTGTCATATGGCCACACATGGCTTTTCATATGAATTCACACTAATAAAATCTATTAACCATTTATCTTTTCGAAGGTTTGCTTCAGGCCTGAGTTCTTTTTTTATTCTTGTCTCAGTAAACAACGTCCCTGTTCTTTTTTCCCTTAAGCACCCCGAGCGACTGCTTTCATATACTTTACACATCAGATCACATCCGAAGGTAATGCGCCTCGCTCTAAAAAATTTAACTCTAAAAAACATATTATCTGTCATATGTCAAATAATGTTTTGTTAACTTTTCTGTATAATAATTCCTGTCGATATATTCTTAATAAAGGGTCTTCGGGGTAATGCAAGGCCATATTTCAAACAGTAGAGCACAACCCATAATCGTATGTAATCACTGATTTTTCTATACTTTTGATAACCTTAAGTATGACTGGAATTCTTATGAACTATGAGGATCTTTCCACCTAAACCTATTCAAAAAGTTACGTCTGAACGTCTTGTGCAAAAATAAATAGATAATAAATATAGATATAAAAACCGCAGTTTACTAACAGTTACGCCGCTGAATATCCCTATAATATAAAAACATAAGAAAACTGTGGATACAATGAGACAGCCACTCTCCGGCGAACCGGAAACACTACAGTGATAACGTTACAAATAATACGCCAATATAAAACCAATAACTTACCGATTACATAAAAAGAAGCAAGTAAAGCAAAGTAATTTAAATAAAAAAATAAAGAATACATATAATTATGTACAAACCTATACTAATTTTAGACTATTATAAAAAAACAGCACTTAGTATTTTTTTCAATTATTACTCAAATACCGCTGTTTTTATTGGTTAGTTGTGTTTTTGGATAAAATTTTCTACAAATTTTACATTTTTCTCTTGATATGCGTTTCGTTTTTGGGTACTAATTAATTACACACCCTCTATTACCGCCGTTTGTCCGGAGATCAAAAGGTCTCCGGACCTTTTTTTTGATCTGCATCATTTAAGCAATTATATTTCAATACTGCCCCCAGTATCGCCATAATGACAAAATGATGAACACGCAGAGCAACCCTGCACGCAATCACCTTCTGTCACCGCAAGAGAACGGGGAAGAGAATACAAATTTGATATCAGAAACATTACACCCTAAAATCACAGATAAAAAATAACGACAAAAAAAGTGCCCGCGGTTACAACCACAGACACCAGATTTATTTTTCACACCCTAGCGCTTATCACTGCGCTATTTTTTATTTCTTAATGTACACCCTATTTACAGCCTACCTTTTACGCCTCTTACGCTGGCACGTTAGTTTCGCCCACCAACGCTACCCCGTAATATTTCGAACATAATATCCAGAACCCATAAAAACAGAACGGATTGGCTGAATTCTTATTAATTGATTTGAATAATTATAAACAAACAAAGGTTAATTTATTATGAAAAATATCATTTGATCTTTTTATCGGTATTAAAGGACTTATAAAAGGCATGCAACTTATCACCAGACGCAACAACAGATCCCAGAAAGATAAGTATAGCCGCAAGCATTACACCTTGCGATAGCACGCCCTGCCCAGCTAAAAATAGAATAAGAGTGGACAATAACGGTGTAAAATATGACGAAACTGCCAAAAACTGTATATTCCCATGCTTCATGCCAATATCCCACAGGAAATAACCTGCCCCAGCCAAAATACCAAGCGCAGTAAGATATAGCCAATCAAAACATTCCAAAGATTTGAACTGATCCGCATTGAAGTAAAAAGTGAAATAAATAAAAGAAAACAATATAGCGGACCACATGAACGAGGCAGGAACGACGTGACTGGAATAGCCACGCACACGGCGGGAAAGCACAGAGAACGCCCCCCACATTACAGCGGCCGAAAACCCGAAAACATGCCCCAGCCCCCAATCAAACTCCAAATATGAAACTTTGCTTCGCAGCAAGAAATACAACCCGCAAAACCCAACTAAGCTTCCCAAGACGTGAAATGAACGAAGACGCTCCCCAGGCAAAACACCGGTAAACAGCACCATAAAAATAGGCCATAAATAATTGAGCAGATTGACCTCTACGGCAGGACCGTTATCAAAAGCCAGAAAGTATACAAGCCGATAACCGCCAATGCCTATTACGGCAAACAGGACAATTTTCCACGGATAAGCAAAATGCTGTTTGAGGCCCTTACCTTGGAAACACCAAAGCACAAAAAAGAATGCGAAGCAGATAAAGGATGTGTATGTCAGAATGAAGAATACATGGAACCGGCCGCTGAAAACCGCAAGCAAAGCCGTAAAAGACCAAAGAAACAAAGCAGAAAGCCCCGCTATATTCGCCTGCAACGCGTTCATATTATTAAACCCTCATCATACAAACATTTACAGGAAATAATGGCGCGCCCTGCAGGACTCGAACCTGCAACCCCCTGCTTAGAAGGCAGGTGCTCTATCCGGTTGAGCTAAGGGCGCTAACATTGAAAAGGCTAGCTATAAGCTGCACCGTTCAATATTGAAAACAGTTATAATGCGAAACAAAAGGTAAAATCAATATATGATTATGATTCACGCGGATTAAAGACGAAATTATCTACATAGTTACGTGGCTTAACCTTACGGCCATGCTTTTCAGTCACGTGAAAATCCCACCCCTTGCCTTGCGCAAAACGAATAGCATCTTCTTTACTATCAAACTTTATCTGAACTTGCGGCAAAGTCGTATCAGAACTAGTCCAGCCCATTAATGGTTCTGGCCCGCGATGAGGTTCTGAATCATACTCTAAAATCCATTTATCTATTTTACCACGGCCTGATTGCATAGCAGATCTTGAAGGTCTGTAGATATGAGCTTTCATAATAATACTCGATCTCTTTATTGAATAACTGTCGTTTCATTAAATTACACGATGAATTTGTTCAACGAATTTTACCACCTGTATATGCGCCTTGCAAAGAGTAATAGCAAAAACCCGACAACAACAAACGGAAAAAAATGATATGTGAAAATATGATCGACATCATCAGCCGCACAGGTAAAGCGCAAACCAACCCAGCCCATCATGCTCACCGATAGTGTATTATTCAAAGACATCCAGAACGGATGCGTCGTTCTGCCTTTTCTAGACATAACCAAAACAGCCAACAACGGCAAACCAACCATATAAAACCCTTGATACACACAGCGATGCCATTCCAGATGGGGCACCTCATAGCCTTGTGCGAAGGTCATATTCATATAAATAAGGCTCATACAGGCAAATAAAACCGCAGGAGCAGCCAAAAGCCACTTCTGCCCCCTCATATCAGGCACGCATAGCCACGACGATGCCATGGCCGCAGAAACGGCAATGAATACAGATAGCAAAACCTCTGTTACAAAAAGCGGCTCATCAAATTTATCCGAAATATCTGCGCGGAACCCTATAGCAAAACTGACAACAAAAACGTAAAGCGCACAAAGCATTGCGCTTGGCAATGCGCGGCTCAATGGATGCCTCATAACACTTACCGGCTGCAAATCGCCTGATAGCCCATCAATCACATCATCTATAGTCTGCCTTTGTTCCATCATTCTACTTCAATAATTTCTTCAGTTTATTTGCAGTTCTGTGAACCGATACTTTTACTGCTGTCACACTCATATCTTTCTGTTCTGCAACTTCTTTTGTTGTATAGCCTTGAATTTTAACCAGTGTAAACAACTCTCTTTGTTTTTGTGGCAACCCATCTAGCGCTGCTTCTATATCTTTTAATTCGCCGGCACCATATGGTTTGGTTACATGCGAGCTTATAAAATCTTTATTTTCCAGCCTTGTTTGCTGATTATCTTTCAAACGATAATGTTTTCGCAGAAAATCTGTTCGGCGAAAATTAATAATAGCTAGCAGCCACGGTTTGAATGCGCGGTCTTTACTATATGTTTTCAATGATTTGTGAACAGAGATCAGAACATCTTGCGTTATATCATCAACCCAGTCCGGATTTGCAAGCCCGGGCGCCAGTACGCTTTTAATAAAAGGAACAATATCCCGAAGCAACGCATTATAGGCTTTTTGATCGCCGCCCTGCGCACTGGCCGCCAGCAAGCTCCAGTCGTCTTTATCGTGTTGCTGCGTTGATTGATCTGCGTCGGCCATAAATGGAGTCAAATTTCTTATATAAATACAAAACGTCTGACGGCGCTATCCTATATCGACGCCGCAAGTGAATACATTCTTATAATGATTATTAAGGATAAGAACAAGACCATAACCGAAGGAAATGGTCGGGGTGGAGAGATTCGAACTCCCGACATCCTGCTCCCAAAGCAGGCGCGCTACCAGGCTGCGCTACACCCCGTCCTGACTCATTTCAAGTACAGAAAGACTTATTAGTATAACTCGCCCTAATGAGCAAGCTTATTTCCAAAAATTCTTTGATTAATTTTATCACCAACCTGAATATTCAGCTTCTGTGCCACCCCGCCATTAAGCTCTAATACATACTGAGCCGGAACTTGCGAGCTAATCAGGGTCTCATCCAGAGGTATAGCCTCAGGGTGAATATGTACCACCTTACCGTCCGGCGAAATGAATATCATATCAAGGGAGATATAAGTATTACGCATCCAAAAAGAACGTAACTTATTTTCCGTGAACACAAAAAGCATCCCGCGATCATCAGGCATGCTGTATCGATCCATCAATCCATAAGCCATTGTATGCGGCGTTGTCGCAAGTTCAACATCAAACATATGCGTGTTACCATCCGCACCTACAATCTCCAGCTTTTCAAGCTTAACATCCTGTTTGCTTTGCGCTGTATCGTTTTTCGGCTTGGAACTTCCCGCCTGCGCGCAGCCCGAAAACATAACCAGCACCATTGCTGCGACGACCAAACGCATAAATCCTATATTCATCTTATTTTCCTTATGCCATTATTCCGCTATATTTGCATCCAAAGGCTGTTCTTTATAATTTTCCAAAAATGAAAGAATTGCCTGATCCGCACCATGCTTATACAGATCATTATGCCCGCCACCTTCAAATACTTCCATATGTTTGGGCTGGTTTGCAGCCTCATATAGCTTAAGACCATAGCGGAACGGCACAATTCTATCCTTTGTGCCATGTAAAACCAATACCGGAGATCGTATTTCGTCAATACGTTCGATACTTTCAAAACGGTCTTTCATGAGCAAGTAAACCGGAACAACCGGAAAGCGCCACTGTCCGACCTCAACCGTACTGGTATATGGTGTTTCCAGTATCACAGCTCTGGCTTGGGGAAATTCCGTTGCCATCTTGGTCGCAACACCACTGCCAAGAGACTCGCCGTATATGACAATATTTTGTGGTTTCACACCATGCGAGACCAGCCATCTCATTTGCGCGCGCGCATCCTCGTAAAGCCCATTCTCTGTCGGCTTTCCCGTATTACCACCATAACCACGATATCCGGCAAGCATAATACCGTATCCGGCATCAATAAACATACGGGCTTTAAAATCACGAATGCCGATATTACCGGCATTGCCGTGGAACAGAATTATGGTTGGTTTAGCAGGATCCGCCGCCTTGTAATACCACGCTGCAATATCAATACCATCACTTGTTACGCTATGGACTACATCCATCACTTCAAGGCCGTGTTCAGCAGGCACAGGCACGTTTTTTTGCGGAAAATACATTATGGAGCGCTGCTTTACGTATAAAAGCGCCACAACACCAATATATCCCAGCACAACGAAATAAATCATCTTGATTATCAACTTCTTCATCAATGGTCCGTAAATAATGATTATAGCACTATACGTCCTGAAGACCACCTTGGTACATCAAAGCGTATAGTTTATTCAGCCTGATCAACTCGTCATGCGAACCTTCTTCGGCAATCTGCCCATTTTGCAGCACTATGATATGATCAGCATCCTGAACCGTCGTAAGGCGATGGGCAATCACAAGAACGGTCCGTCCCTTTTGCAGTTCTTGCAATGATTGCTGGATTAATTTTTCAGATTCATTATCAAGAGCCGATGTTGCCTCATCAAGCAACAAAATAGGCGCATCACGCAATATAGCGCGCGCAATGGCGATACGTTGGCGCTGACCACCAGATAGCTTAACCCCCTGTTCGCCCAGATGTGTATCAAACCCTTCCGGCATTGCCAGAATAAACTCCTCTGCTGCTGCGGCCTTGGCGGCCTGCATAATCTGTTCATCTGTTGCGTTATCGCGGCCATAAGCAATATTGGCTTTTACCGTGTCATCAAAAATCATGATATCCTGAGACACAAGCGCCACATGATCACGCAGACTGCCGAGCTTTATATCCTGAATATTCGTGCCGTTAATCAAAATGCGTCCGCCCGTGACATCATAAAAACGCGGCACAAGATTAAGCGCTGTGGTCTTTCCGCTGCCCGACGCCCCGACAAGCGCGGTGACGCTACCGGATTTGGCCGTGAATGATATTGAATTCAGAGCATAGCCTTCGTCCTCACCATAAGAAAACGACACCTGATCAAAGGTAATATCAATCTTGTTGGCATCAATAGTTTTTGCATCACCCTTATCAGCAATGGCAGGCTGGAGATCCATCATATCAAATACGCGCTCAGCAGCGCCAAGCCCCATTTGCAAAACATTGTTTAATTTTGCGAGTTTTTTCATTGGCTCATAAGCCAAGGAAAATGCAGCAATAAACGACATCAACTCGCCCGTTGTCATGTTGCCGGCTGCGACCTTATGACCGCCATAAACAATAAGTCCCATAAGAGCTAAACCGATAAGCCCTTCGTTAAACGGTGTTGATAACGTCGCAAGACGCACAGATTTGATAATATGTTTTTTGAGCTGCTGGATACGGGCCAGTGAACGCGCACGCTCGAAATCTTCTTTGTTATAGGCTTTGACCTGACGAATGCCTTGAAAAATCTGGTTAAACACATGCGACAGGCTGGCGATTTCTTCTTGAATTGTACCGGATAATTTGCGCAGGCGCTTACCAATATAAACCACAAATATGCCCCCTGCCGGCATCGCTACAAACGCGAGAAGCGATAACACCCAGTCCTGATAGAACATAAGTGCCACCAAAAATACGAGCGTCAAAAGATTTTTACCAAATCCTGTAAAACTACTGGTGATGGCATTACGGACAATATTCACATCATTCACAATGCGTGAGGTCAACTCGCCGCTCGGATTTTTGTGAAAGAAAACAAGATCAAGATCAAGAAAGCCCGAAAACAAGTTTTGCTGCATATCGGCAACGATATCCTGACCAACCTTATTCATCAGTAATGTATGAATATAAGTCGCGACACCGCGAATAACAAAACATGCAAAAACAGCCAAAGACATTGGCCACACCAAATTGGTATTTCCATCTGTCATCACTTTATCAAGAATGGGTTCGATCAATTTGGCAAAGGCAGCCGTCATAGCTGCGGCAATCAACATAAATAAAAGCGCAGTCAATAAACGCCCCAAATATGGGCGCACGTAGCCTTTAAGCAAACGGTGCATCAATCCCCATCCGGACATTCCACTGCTTTGCAGCGTGTTTGTGTGTTCGTCTGTGCTCATATTTTGTGTTATCCTTAGATAAAGGTCTGAACATACACTATAATTACGTTCCGAGCTAGGAGTTGTGCCAGAGATGAGCGAAGAAAAAAAGCAAAAAAATATTCAAAAACCATACCAGCCTAAAATTGGTCTAGCTTTGGGCGGCGGCATCGCCAGAGGCTTTTCGCATATAGGTGCTATTCGCGCGCTGAATAAACACGGCATATACCCAAATGTTATTTCGGGAACATCAATTGGCGCGCTTGTTGGCGGCTGTTATCTAGCTGGAAAGCTCGATGATCTAGAAGAATGGTCTTTATCGTTAAATCGTCGAAAAGTGTTCAGCTATCTGGATTTTCGCGTTCGCAGTGCCGGCCTTATTGGCGGCAAGAAACTAACGACCCTAATGGAACATTATTTTGGCGATATGGTTATCGAAGATCTCGAACATCCATTTATCGCCATTGCCACAGATATGGTAACCGGTCATGAAGTATGGCTGCGGCGAGGTAATCTGATTGATGCCATGCGCGGCTCTTTTGCTCTGCCCGGTGTATTTCCGCCTGTGGCATTAAACCACCGGTATTTAATTGATGGCGCACTTGTTAACCCTGTGCCGGTCTCGGTGTGTCAGGCACTTGGCGCGCGTATCACAATTGCCGTTGATTTGAACGGCGATATGATTGGTAAATCTGCCAAACCCGGCCAAAATTTTCAAACTGTGGCCGGTTTTGATGTATTTAACGATCAGGATGTTGACCCTGAAGACCAAAAGAAATTCAAAGGCGCGTTATCCCGCCGCCTGTTCCGCCGCGAAGTAGACGGACCCAGTATGTTTGGCGTTATGATTTCATCGCTGAATATTATTCAGGACAGATTGACACGATCACGCCTTGCGGGTGACCCGCCGGATATACATATCAAACCTAATATTGGTCATATCGGCCTTTTAGAGTTTGAGCGTGCAGAAGAGCTGATTGCCGAAGGTGCATTATCGGTTGAAAAGAATATAGATGAAATCAAAGCCGCAATGGATGTATTGCTGCCCCGCATACCTGATGATGATCAAGGTATTGAATAGATTGTTTTCGAAGACCTGTTCAAGCAAACAGCGAAATACAACGCACGGAAAAACGCAGACCCATAAGAGAAAATCTGGAAAAGAAAATTTAGAAAAGAAAAATTAGCGTCTTGAATGCTTTTTATGTTTGCGATCCGGCAATGGGTTCCCCCAACGAAGCGATCCAACAAGATATGTCGGACGTACGTTGTTATATTGCAGGGTTAAAACATTCAGCGCTTTATCAACATCTGCCATGTTTTCGCAGGTCTTGAACGACCCGTAATGCATCCCTGTGCGCACAAGACAGGAATCTATATTCACGGCTGCCGCGCCCAGAATATCATGCGCCATTGTGTCACCAATCATAACGGTTTGACCGGGATAGATATCATTATTCTGTAATTTTTTGATGCAATATTTAAATATAGGCTGATGCGGCTTACCAATATAATGCACAACACCGCCAAAATCCTGATAACGGCGTGCAATCATGCCTGGACCCAGCACATGGTTATTACCAATTAAACCACGACTATCAGGGTTGGCACATATTGCCTTCAAACGCTTACGAATTGCGGCCTTTAAGATTGGTTCATAATCATCAACCAAATTCTTCTCCGGCGCATCAGAACCACTAATCAGTAAAAAGCTGGCATCTTCGATATTATCGACAACATCAATATCAAGACCGTCAACAATCGAACGATCACCGCCACGGCTTATGAGATAGCAATTTTTACCAAGACCAGTGAAAAAACCGTCATCCTGGTCTTTCAAACCCTGCCATGTCATCTCACCAGATGTAATAATCTCTGTATAAAGACTGGGGCCGATACCCATTTTCTTCAGACGTTCTTTGTTTTCTTCCGAACGCTTACCGGAATTAGACAAGATAATAACGTGCTTTTTACGATCCTTGAGTTCTTTGAGACACTCAACAACTCCATCATAAATTTTCTCGCCATTATGCAGAACGCCCCACTGATCAATGATGAACGCACTATAGCTGTCTGAGATGTCCGATATGCCGAGGCAAAATTTGGTCTGACCCATGGTTTACTGACCCTTTGATACTTGTTTGTTTAATTATTTCAGTATGTTCCATATGAAAATGAAAGCATATAAAAACAATATATTGAAAGTATCAATAAATCATTACCAGTTAAAGAAAGAATATTTTTTAAGTTGTTTTAAGCTGCTTTTCTCGCTCTATCGCCACCTTTTAGACTAGATGGACGACCTGCGGCGCTACATAAAACCTCATACAAATGTCCGACATCGCTTGAAGCAAAGGTCGAAGCAAGCAAATCACCATGGTCATTTTCCTTGGCCTGGCCAAGAATATCTTCAAACTGACGGATATAACGCTGAACGTAGGTTCTAAACTCGTTATCATCAGCAAACTTCGCACTGATTTTATCCATAGGAAGATCGTCCTTCAGCAAGGCCAAACGACGGGTAAACGCAGAAACATCGCCTTTTTGGAACGCTTTCCACGTTTTTTCCGGCACTTCACCATCAATCATACGTGTGAAATCAACCGATAATGAATGCAGGCTTTCCACAACGAATTTAGCAGAAGACATAAAGGCATCACGCTGGGCGCGCCATTCCATCTTTCTGATCTTATCCATGCCCGAAAGCGCATCTTCAATCGTTCTAAAGAGTGTATCTGTCTGGCGTCTGAATCCTGTCACAATTTCTTCGGATGCTTTCAAGGCACTGCCTGAGACATCAACAAGCCTGTCGCTTTGCTCGGATAGTTTTTCCTGTGCATGAATGATATTCTCAAGCACATCGCTGGAGATACCTTCAACATCCTGCATTTTATCTGCAAGGCTTGATAGCGCCACATCAATTCGTTCCGATGCGTCAGAAGAACTTTGTGCAACAAAGCTTGATTGCTCACGCAGATTATCACTATAGCCCTGCGAAATCGTTAGGGCTGTTTGCATTTGCCCCGCGACTTCCTCGATCCGTACCGAGATGCGATCACTGGTTTTTTGCAACTCTGACAGATTGTCTTTTGATGAACTGACCAGCATATCAGTTTGTTCCTTCAGATTATCGACAAGCTCCTGGCTCGCTGTCATCGTTTTAGAGGTGCTGACATTCAGCATCTCGCTTTCCTCACGTGCCTTGCTACCAACACGGTCAAAACGCTCAACAGCAACGTCAACGGTGCTACTCACAACATCAGATGACCTTTCCAACTCACTCATGACTTCTGAGATCTTAACCATCGATTGCGCGACAGATTTTGATAAATCATATAGCTGGTCATTGAGTTCGGTTTGCGTTTTCTGAATTTTCAGGATGGCCTGATCAGCCGATAAATGCACATCAGAAGAGCGGTCTTTTAATGCCTCATCAACATCATGAATGCGTTGTGTGGCTGTTTGTGCGGCCATATCGATATCGCCAACAAGACGCGCCAGATTTTCGCCTGTATCTTTTACCAGATCAACGGCGGCTGTGCTTCCATCACGCAAATTGGACAAGCGCTGTTCAAACATCTGGCTAGCCTGATCAAGTGATGACAGCTGTGCCTGTGATGTTTTATCGTAACTGCTATATAGCTCCTCGAATGATGTTTGCGCCTCTTTTGCATTGACAATAGCGTCCGTAAAGATAGGCGCATAATCGTTGGTTGTCTGTTCAAGTTCGGCTCTTGTAGCCTGCAATGCCTGTGTTGATTTATCGGCCTCTTCCTGCAGGTTTTTTGCTTGCACGACAACCGAAGCATTAAGCTCGGTCAGTGACACTGTGCTTTGCCGCGCACTTGCTTCAAGAACACCATGCGAAGAAGACAATTGATCCGTTGCACTTTGAATATCTTCTACCGCTTTTGCAGAAAGCTGTGCCAGATTTTCCGACTGCGAGGTTAAGGCCAGCTCTGTTTTGACAAGTGCTTGAATTGATAAGCGCACCTCTTCTTCAATCATTGATTTCTGCTGTGCGATTTGCTCGGTCATGGTTCTTGTATGTGCCGATATCTGACCAGACAGACCTGATAAATCATGTGTTTGTTCACGCAAAATATCACGCATATATTCGGATGTTTCCTTGGCCTTATCGGCTGCAGAAGATAAATCACCCGTACGTTTTGCAAGCACTTGCTCTATCTCGCCATGTTTGGCGCTTACATTGCTGACTGTTGTTTCAAGATCACGCAATGGCGATTTCAGGCTCTGGCTGATATCTTCGATACTTTTTTCAAGTTCGGCAATGGATTGCGCCACTTCACCGGATTTTGAAGAAATAGTATCGGATAGATTATCAATTGTATCTTGCGCGTTTTCTGACATTTTCGTTGCATCTTCACGGCTCTTTTCAAGCTGAACCAATACAGCCTCAAGCTGGGCAATGTTTTCTGACGTCAGGTTATGAAGCTCGCTCATCTTCTCGGCCGAATTACTCAGAATAATTTCCGCGCGCTCGCTTGCCGTATCGGCTGTATCCTCAAGAGATTTCACAGATTTACGAATTGATGACGATAAGTTATCAGAACCGGACATTGCTACGCGTAACGCTTCATTCATACGGTTCACTGCGCTTTGTGCTGCCGCTTCTATCTGGTCCGTTTCGCTTAAGATATCGACAACAGTATCTTTGAGACGGTCTGCCTGCGCATCAATACGTTCATCAATCATATTTGTTTGTTCTGTGATGTAATCCGCAGAATCGTTCAGCTTACCAAGGCTGCCCTCGATGACTGTGCCGATCTCGTCGGCACGTTTACCTAGCTTTTCTGCGATTGTTTCAAGTGATTTTTCCTGATTAAGCAAGAATGTTCCTGAATAAGCCATCTTATCAAGCGCGACCTGTGTGGCTTCATCAAGGCTGGCAATTTGTTCCTGCATGGCTTGCGACATTTCATTGGTATTAGCTGCAATTTTATCAACGCTTACCTCAAGTTTTCCTGATTGAAGACCAAATTCGCCATTCAACTCGTCAATTTTGCTTGATAGGCTGGCCACAGTCTGTTTCAAACCAATAAAACCGTTATCAAGGCTGGCTTCAATTTCCTGTGCGGTGGCCTGCGCCTTGTCCGAAGCACCTAAGATCTGTTGCACCCCCTCACCCATGGAGGTTTTAACACGGGCTGCATTGGCAAGAATTTGCTCTGTCGCTTCAATCCATGACTGCGCGCCTTCTTTTGATTTTTCATCAATACTGCCTGCTTTTTCCTCAATTTCACTGGCAAGCTGGCTTAGCGTTAGTGCTTTATTAGACACAATCTCCGATAGTTTTTCGACCTGCTCTTCGGCTTTTTCGGTTATCGAAGTGAATTCTTTAAGCTCAATACGAAGCCCTTGACGCGCCTGTGCGATTGTTCTTGTAACCGCTTTTGACGATGCGGCAAGCTCTGCTGCTTGCTGGCTCAAGCGCTCGATGTCTTTATTGGCACGCTCTGCACCTTCTTCGGACGGGAATAAAATTGCCTGCAATTCGCCGCGTAGCGCGTCTGAATAACGATGAATATCATTACCGCGCTGAATATAGCTTACAAGCCCCCAAAACAATACAACCGGTGCAAGAATACCAGCCAGCATTCCGCCAAATTCATGCGGCGCAATACTAGCAAGGGCGCCGCTTGTATATTCGTGTAATAAAAAGAAAAAACTATATCCAACCCACATACCAGTTGCAATCAGGCCAAATAATACGAGCATTTTTTGCACCGAAGATTGTTTGACCTGCTTGGCGTTTACCGGACGCAAAACCAACACATCATCATCCAGGGCCGTTGATGCGGTATAGCTTGTCTGCGCCTGCATTTGTGCCTGTGCTTGAGATTTCTTATGGCTTTGCATGTATGAAGATTTTTCCATCTTCTGTTCTTCTCGGCTTTGTTTTTGCTGGCCGAATTTGTCTTGCTTGAGGGCAGTTTTTGCTCCTGTACGTTTCACAGACACATTCAAACCACTTTTATACGCTGCTGGGCTGGAGGCCATAGATGTAGATAAGGTATCTTCTGCGCCTTCGCTAGGTGTTATGCGTATATGTCTTAATGATGAATTGCCTTTGATTTCTTCTGCTTTTTTAGCAGTCACAGGCGGGATGCGTTCTGAACGATTGCCACCGGCAGGATAGATTTTGTCAGCGCTCAAAGAGCCACTCAATGGGGCTGCTGTCGTTTTGGATGCGCGCAAACCACCTAGATCGCTTGATAATTCCGCGTTCTTTTCCTCGTCTGATTCAGTCGCATTTTTAACGTTATCGTTCTTCACGGGTGAAGATGTCATGACAAGCCCTTCCTATATCATTCAGATCAAAATTAACCGGATTACCAAAACCCTGTTTTAAACAGCCAGTATTACCGGAAAATTTACGCAATTTTTGAAACGAATAAGCTTATGCATGACTTCTTAAGCAGAACAAGACGGTTTTTTAAGTGGGCTGTGGATAAAAAACAGCTCTAAACCATGCCAAAGCCGCATTTATACTGGCTTTAGCGAAATCCCTGAAAAAACATTTTTTGTGGATGAATAAAAAAAACAGTTTTGAACAAGATCTTACTCTGTTCAACTCATCTCATATCTAAGATTTTGCTAATACACGTACAGTTTATATTTTCTTGTTTTATAACAATGAATTACGAAACTTTACGCAGATTTTAGCTTCTGTAGATATTCTTTTACATCCCGGCGCACCTCACCGGATACAAAATACAGGCCGATCAGGTTGGGAATCGTCATGGCAAAGACCATTGAATCCGTAAAGGCAACAACACTACTCAAGCTGGCTGCGGCGCCCACCACGATAAAGAACAACAAGAATATCTTGTAAATCAGCGTGGTGTATTTGTTATCACCCACAAGAAACGTAAAGGCTTTTTCGCCATAATATGACCATGCAAGCATAGTGGAATAGGCAAACAAAAAGACCGTGAGCGTTAAAACATAAGGGAACCATGAAATGCCGGATTGGAATGCCCGTGAGGTTAATTCAACACCTTCGGCAAAACCTTGAGCCGGCGCGCCGTTCAGATATTCACCGGAAATAACGATGACGAGCGCTGTCGTTGTACATACAAGAACCGTATCAATAAACGGCCCCAACATACCGACAAAGCCTTGCGTGACCGGATCATTCGTTTTTACCGAAGAATGCGCAATCGCGGCTGTACCAAAACCTGCCTCGTTGGAAAATGTCGCGCGCTGCACCCCGACAAGCATTACTCCCAAAAATGCACCAAACCCTGCCTTCAAGTTAAAAGCACCTTTGAATATCTCGGTAAATGCGGTTGGAATATTGTGAAAATGGATAGCAATCACTATGAAGGCAGCAGCCATATAAACGATACCCATTAATGGCACAATTTTACTCGCCGCACTGGCGATTGATTTAATACCGCCAATAATAACAATACCCACAAGCCCTGCCATCACAAGACCGAATAGCCACCCTTTATCAGCAAGAAAGCTTTCATCACCGCCAGTTACCAAAACGAATTGCTGATATGCTTGATTGGTCTGGAACAATGGACCGGCACCAATCATACCTAAAATACATAGAACGGCAAAAAGGCTCGCCATAAACTGGCCGACAAACGGGATATTACGATTGGCAAAAATAGCCCGCAAATAATACATCGGGCCACCGGAATAATGGACAACACCTTTATATTCGTATTGTTTACGATACTTAACCCCCAGCATGACTTCGGTAAATTTGGTCATCATACTGAAAAAACCCATAACAATCATCCAGACAACAGCGCCAGGGCCGCCTGCGGATACTGCTATTGCGACACCGGCAATATTGCCAAGCCCCACAGTGCCCGATAGCGATGTTGCCAATGCCTGAAAGCGGTTAATCTCCCCATCATTGCCATCTGTGTCGTATTTGCCGCGCAGGATATTAAAAGCGTGGCTGAAATAACGCACATTCATAAATCGCATACTGAAGGTGAAAAACAGACCTGCCAAAACAAGCCAGATCAGGATCAGCTTTATTTTGACTGTTTCTTCGAACATGCCCGGAAATAAATCAAACTCATAGAAAACGATAGACTCGACCTTTTTGGCGATCGGGTCAAAATTGTCGCTTAGGAACTGGTCAATGCCGCTGAAAGAAAAAGACGTTTGATCCGCTTGAACATCAGGCAGCGATGCTGCTGTATCTGAGATTTGCTCAACAATTTGCTCGCCGATCTGTTCAACCTGTTCTGTGTCTGCCATAAAATAAGCCCCATATATCGTTTATAACTTGCGCCAAAAATAGCGAATAATCACAACAGCATAGTGTGATTAACGACACAATGAAAAGGGTTTATTCCTATAAGGTCCGATTTTACTGTTTACAAATAGGGTAGCTCACAGGGTGTGAGTCATAAAATGTAGACGCCCATTTTCTAACACTGGACGTTGACAGATCCGCCACTTGATCTATGCGTGAAGCATAGCGGTAGCAAAAGACATCAGGACGCATGCGCGCTGCATCATTGGAAATTTTATTCGCAAATTCGGTACGCAGGTTATTCAGCTCTTTTTCCGGATTCTTATACCCCTGACGGCGGTAATAGCCCATCATTTTATCTTCGTAATATTCGAAAAGATGTTCGTGTTCGGAAGTAAAATTTCTGTACTTGGCAAATAAACCGGGGCCACCAACTCTTTGCATATGCTGGCAATTCAGGCCAATCACCATAAGCTCGCTATGAATACGCAACCCCTGCTCTGCTTCGGCTTCGTCCAGACTATAGCAAGATGACGCGGATATCGCATAAGCAGATGATGAAATGGAAAAAACCAGAGTAAATGCCATACACATAAACATTTTATTTATCTTGAGCTTTGTCGTCCATTTATTCATCGCTGTCTTCATGATCACACTCTACTCTTAACTATACTGCTGCATTTATAATATTGCTTAGTTGCATCCGCCTAATTTCCGCTGTATTTACGCGGCCACAGGTGTCTTTAAAGGTTTTCCTTCGAAATGGGCCATTATGTTTTCAACAACAAGTTGCCCCATCTTCGTTCTGGTCTCTACCGTTGCCGTACCGATATGCGGTAACAACACAACATTATCCATCTTTAGCAAACCTTCGGGAACGTAAGGTTCATTTTCATATACATCTAGTCCGGCACCCGCAAGCTTTTTATTATGCAAAGCAGCTACGAGGGCCTGTTCATCCACAACTGTTCCACGCGCAATGTTCACAAGATAACCTTGTGACCCCAGAGCTTCAAGAACAGACTGGTCAACAATGTGGTGTGTGGCCTCACCGCCCGGACACGCACAGACAAGAAAATCTGATTTTTCCGCCATATCAATCAAATTATCGCAATATTCATATGGCACATCATCTTTTTGTGTACGGCTATGGTAAATAACATTCATATCAAAGGCGCTCACGCGTTTTGCAATGGCCTGTCCGATATTTCCCAGCCCTAGCACACCAACAGTTTTACCCGTCAGGCTATGCCCCAGCCCCATTGGCGCGGAAAACCACTGTCCAACGCGAACATAAAGATCAGATTCAAACGCTCGTCTAGCAACTCCAAGCAATAAGGTCAGTGCAATATCAGCCGTATCCGCGGTGACAAGATCAGGCGTATTCGTAACCGCTATATTCAACCGTGCGGCGGCCTCCTTATCGATATTATCCGTACCAACACCAAACTGGGCAATAAGCTCAAGATTAGGCAGCGCTTCCATGAGCTGTGCCGAAACAGGCTTAGACGGTGTTGCAACAACGCCGACAATGTCGTTTTGATGTTCGGAGAGCATTAATTCAGGGTCATTATCCTTGGTAGGCTTCAATACAACAAAATGCCCCTCTAGCGAACGCATTTCTTCCGGTAACAAACCGCCTAGGACTAATATCGCCTTTGCCATTGATAAATGACCTCTCCACTCAACTGAGCACTTGATTTTTGATGCTTACTTGTGTTTTAAACGCAGATCAGAGTGATCGCAAGAAAAGATAAGGCACCGCTCACAAGAAATTTATAAAAAAACGTACATTTTATAACGAATTATAACGAAAAACCGATTATAACGAAAAACTGAACATTTAAACAAAAACACAGGATAACCCATGGCACAGAACGCTCAAGAAAACGCTCCAGAGCAGACAGAAAATGCAGTAGCACAAGATGCGGCGCCTAAGAACGCCGAGCAAAAAAAGCTCTACATCAAAACATGGGGCTGCCAGATGAATGTCTATGATAGTCACCGTATGGCTGATGTTTTATCGCCACTTGGCTATAAAAGCGTCGATACGCCTGAAGATGCAGATATGGTTATTTTGAATACATGCCACATCCGTGAAAAAGCCACAGAGAAAGTATTTTCCGAGCTAGGCCGCCTGCGCGAACATAAAAACGCCAAAGAAGACAAAGGTAGCAAGATGGTGATGGCCGTTGCTGGCTGTGTCGCACAGGCTGAAGGTGAGTTTATCATGGAGCGTGCGCCATATGTTGATATGGTTTTTGGACCACAAACCTATCATGAATTGCCACAAATGGTGATCAAGGCTACGGGCGAGCGTGTAGTAAACACAGAATTTCCGGCTGAATCAAAATTTGACAAACTGCCCGGTGAAAACAAAACACAAGGTGTCACTGCATTTCTTTCAATTCAGGAAGGCTGTGATAAATTCTGTACTTTCTGTGTTGTACCATATACACGTGGGGCTGAATATTCACGTAATGTCAAAGAGATAATTGATGAAGCTAAAGCTTTGGTTGATGCTGGAGCACAAGAAATCACCCTACTCGGCCAGAATGTGAATGCATTCCACGGCAAAGACCACAACGGCAACACATGGGGCCTTGGACGTCTGATCGAAGAAGTAGCCAAAGTTGATGGCGTACACCGCATTCGCTATTCTACATCACATCCGCGCGATATGGATGACGAGCTGATCGAAGCACACGCTAACGTGCCCGAGCTCATGCCATTTTTACACCTTCCGGTACAAAGCGGATCCGACAATATTTTAAAGACCATGAACCGCAAGCACACGAGTGATCATTACCGCGATATTATTGCAAAGGTTCGCAAGCTGCGCCCGGATATCGCCTTATCATCCGACTTTATCGTTGGTTTCCCTGGTGAAAGCGAAGAAGATTTCGAAGCGACTATGCAACTGGTTCGTGACATTGGTTACGCCTCCGCCTATTCCTTTATATACAGTGCACGCCCAGGAACACCGGGCGCTGCCATGCAAGGGCATATCCACGAAAAAGTCAAAGCGGAGCGCTTGCAACGCCTTCAGGCATTGATCAATGAACAGCAACAATCCTTCAATGACAGCACTGTCGGCATGACGTTGAATGTTTTATTTGATCGCAAAGGCAAAAAGGACGGGCAGGTTCTAGGCCGCAGCCCATATAACCAATCTGTATATATCCATGCAGACAAAGAGGCTTTTGGCAAAATTTTACCTGTAAAAGTAGAAAAATCTCTTCCCAATTCTATAACTGGTGTGCTAGACGTATAAAACATTACGTAAATACAAAGAAGTAAGAAAAAACGTTTGCTGCCCACACAAATAATCAGGGGCAGTTCATGCAGGGAGAGTATAACTATGGCACGCAAAGGCAGAGGTAACGGCTCTAAGGGCAAATCAGGCCCTAAGCGCGGTGATCGCAAAAAGCCCGATAGACCTTCAGAAGCTGATTTAATCAGGCTGCAGGAAAGTTTCGGCGGCGATCCAAGACAACAACACCAAAAATACACAACAGAAGACGAGTATGATATGAAACCAGAATTTAACGCAGCTAATAACGGCATTGACTTTTCATCAGTTAAAAAACTTACCGCTAACACAATGCAAGTGACTGGACGTACAGAAAACCAGAAGAACTACATTCGTTCTGCATTTGAAAACGATATTACATTCTGTCTAGCGCCAGCGGGTACCGGTAAAACATTTATCGCAGCGTATATTGCACTTGAGCAACTCAAACAGGGCCTTGTCGAGCGCATTATCATCACACGTCCAACTGTCGGCAGTGAAGATAACGGCTACTTGCCGGGCAACTCTGATGAGAAAATGGCACCATGGATGGCTCCGGTTCTTGATCACTTCGTAAAAATTCTTGGTGATGGCCAACGTGATAAAGGTCATGCTGCACTTAAAGTTTTGCGCGATAAAGGTATTATTGAAATCCTTCCATTCCAGCACATGCGTGGTACAGACATCGAAAATACATTCGTGATTGGTGACGAGCTTCAAAACGTAACACATGAGCAAATGAAAATGTTGCTGACACGTATTGGTGATGGTTCGAAAATGCTTTTAGTCGGTGACCCTGACCAAACAGATCTAAGTCCTGTCGAGCTTTCCGGTTTTGCACATGCGGCGACAACCATCAGAGATGCCAATATTGAAGGCATCGCAGTTGCCGAGATGGGCGAAGAAGACGTAATCCGTCACCCACTTATCGGCCCGATGCTTACAGCGCTTAAAAACAACCCTCCTCCGGTTGTTCAATATGAACCTGCACCAACAATGGTTCCTGTTGTTAAGCAAAGATTACAGCCTTAATAGAATTTCATTTTAAATATCAAAAACACGAAAAATGCGCAGGAACATCAAGTCCTGTGCATTTTTTGTATCCGCGTTCACAAAACACTTCCCCCTCCTATATCATTATTAAATTGCTCTCAGGCGCCAGTTTTGAGATAATGAAGATATAGGGTTGAAATATAAGGATTTATTTAGCTGCATGAGTTCAAACAAACAGGCACAAGAGCATATTGTTTTCGACGATAACAAGCTTGCCTCCATTTTGTATGGTGAACAAAACACTCACCTAACACGCATCGAAAAAGCACTGAACGTCAGCATTGCCAATCGCGGTAATGAAGTGACTATTCACGGACAACAACAAAATATCAAACAAGCGCGCCAAATACTGGATGCACTGTGGGACAAGCTGTTAAAGGGCGAAGATGTCGAACCTGAAACGGTTGATTCCGCACTACGCTTTTTGCTAAATAACGAACCCAAAGGCAAATCTAACGACAAAAAAATGCATAATTCGGATCAATTTAGCGAATTTCAATCCGATAAAACCAGAATTACGACCAAAAAGCGCTCTGTACAAGCAAGATCACCCCAGCAAGGTAAATATATAGAGGCAATGTATAATAATGACCTTGTCTTTGGTATTGGTCCGGCGGGTACGGGTAAAACATATCTAGCTGTTGCGATGGCTGTGTCCATGTTTGAATCCGGTAAGGTCGAACGCATTATCCTCAGCCGCCCTGCCGTTGAGGCCGGCGAACATCTGGGGTTCCTACCAGGCGAGATGAAAGAAAAGATGGATCCGTATATGCGGCCATTATATGACGCGCTTCACGACACAATGGATAGTGACAAACTTAAAAAGCTTATAGCGACCGAAGAAATTGAAATCGCGCCCCTTGCCTATATGCGTGGACGCTCGCTTAATAATGCATTTGTTATTCTAGACGAGGCACAAAACGCCACAGATATGCAGCTTTTAATGTTCCTGACACGTGCTGGACAAAATAGCCGCATGATTATCACTGGTGATCCGGCACAGACCGACTTGCCCAAAGGCGCTAAATCCGGCCTAAAAGAGGCTCAGTATGTTTTAGAGGGCGTTGACAGTATTAACTTTACTCAGTTCTCAACAAAGGATATTGTCCGCAGCGCCTTGGTAACAAAGATTCTCGAGGCATATGATAAAAAACGTCCGCTAAGCTAGCTGGACGGTGAATAACAGAAAAGCATACGTGCGTACAAACAGACTACATACATAAAAACCGATGCCCCAGAACCAGATTAATATTGATATGTGCAACAATTATTCCCAGTGGGATAATTGCGAGTTTGATATTCTTGCGCAGGTTACTCATTGCCTGAATATAGCGCTTGTGAATCTGCATAAACGCAAAGATGCACAATTGCCAGATAACATAGCTGATATGTGCGTCAGTATTGTGCTGAGCGATGATATAGACATCCGCGCCCTTAACAAACAATACAGAAATAAAGATAAACCAACCAACGTGCTATCATTTCCCATGCTTGATTTTGACGAAGATCTGGACGGCGGCTCGAATATTGCCACGGATAATGCCGGAGAAATGAATTGGCCCGACTTTCCGGGCTTTGATGACGACGACGTTTTTCACGAAGAACTTGGTGATATCATTATTTCATTTGATACAACAATGCGCGAAGCGCAGGAGCAATCAAAAAGCTTCCAAAATCACTTTACTCATCTGATATTACATGGTTTCCTTCATCTTTTAGGATATGATCATATTGAAGATGATGAAGCACAAGAAATGGAGACTACAGAAATTTCCATTCTTGCGGAACTGGGCATTGAAAACCCTTATATTTAATATAGTTTTATGGCATAATTAAAAAGTGAGCATGTATAAGATGTTAGAAATCGAAAATAAAGACGAAGACCCGTCGAGTAGGAAGAGCCACGAAGTTGATAGTGGCTCCAACACCCCAAGCTATGGCAGTCAAAGTTCCGGCACAGCGCCAAATAGTGATGCTACCCCGAATAATTCTATCGAGATTTCCCCTTGCAAAGCCAATGGCACGCATGTTCGTGTAAGCGCAGGCGACAGAGACCCCCAGAACATTTTCAAATGGATCCAAAATCTTGTAAAAGGCCGCAGCGATTCTTCTTTGCGTGATGCAATCGAGGAATATATTGAAGAAGGTGCAGCCCTTGGCGGCGATATCGGATCTACATCGGCGCATGAACGCGCGTTATTATCGAACATTCTAGAGCTACGTGATGTATCGGTTTTTGATGCAATGATCCCGCGCGCCGATATTATCGCGATCGATATCAACACAACACAAGAAGAGCTATTTTCGGTTCTGGCCGAAAAACAACATAGCCGCCTGCCCGTTTACAACGAAACTCTAGATAATCTGGTTGGTACAATTCATATCAAGGATATCCTGGCCTGTCTTGCACGTGGTAACCAGATCGAAATGACCGATCTGATCCGTGATGTTCCTATCATCTCACCGGCTATGCATGTATTGGACCTGCTATTAATGTTCAAACAAATGCGCAAACATATGGCGCTTGTTGTTGATGAATATGGCGGTATTGATGGTTTGATTACCATTGGAGATGTTATTGAATCCATCGTTGGTGAAATTGACGATGAATACGATATTGATGACACACCGACAATGCGACAAAACTCCGATGGCTCGGTTCTTGTTGATGCAAGACTTGATCTGAACGAATTTGAAAAACATTACGGACAAATATTGGACGAAGATGAGCGCGAAGATATTGAGACGCTTGGCGGCCTTGTTTTCGCACTTGCCGGACGCGTACCTGCGCGCGGCGAGATATTGACGCACCCGACAGGAATGGTCTTTGAAGTTGTCGACGCAGATCCGCGCCGCATCAATAGGCTTTTGATCAAAAACATCCCCGAGCTAGCCGAAAATAATGAATAAGCATCTATAAGCTGTTGCCAACCCCCATAGGTCTAGACAAAGATGTCTTGTGAGAATTTTCTCAGACAACAATTGGTATAGAAGACGCCTCTTATGACTTTGCTTTCCGCTTACAAGAAATTAAACAGCAATATCTTTATATTCGTATTTTTATTCGGGCTTGCTGGCGCATTTGCCTTGCCACCTTTTGGCGCATGGTTTGCGATATTCATCTCTTTGGGTCGCTTCTATGTCTATCTGGCACAGCTTCAACAAAGCGGCAAAGCCAAGAAATATACATTTTTCATTTATGGCTGGCTATTTGCTTTTGGCTATCACCTATTCGGGCTTTACTGGATTGGTAATGCCTTACTGGTCGAGGGTAATGAATATATATGGGCGTGGCCATTTGCTGTTCTTGGCTTACCAGCCTTGCTGGCTCTATTTACGGGTTTTGCCACCTTTACGAGCTGTCACCTTTTTAAACTGGATCAAATAAACGGATATCTTGGCACTATTGCTATATTCGCCCTGACAGAATGGCTTCGCGGACATCTATTCACGGGCTTCCCATGGAATTTATATGGCTATAGCTGGTCACAGGCGCTGCCGATGTTACAAATATTATCCGTTATAGGCATATATGGCTTAAGCGCGCTAACGTTACTTTGGGGATTTCTTCCCGGCTTTATCTATATTTGGGGCGTATCACAGCGGTTTAAATATGTGTGTGCTATGTTTATCGTCTCAACCTTCATAGCAACACTGTCTTTTGGTTATATACGCCTTTATTCAGCCGCCCAGTACCACATTAACGATAGCACGTCTTACGTTCATATCGTGCAGCCTAACATTCAGCAAAAGGATAAATGGGCACCGGAAAAAGCCGCTGATAATTTACGCACTCTGATCAACCTATCAGAGCAAGGCTATGTCATGAATGCGTCGGAAACCGCCATATCAGACCATCAAGGTCAAGCCGACATTGACGAGCCAAGTGATGCGGCACAGAGAAATTCAATAGAGAGCGCAGAAAAAACAAAGCTTCCCAAGGTACCTGCGAAAACAACTTTTATTATCTGGCCGGAAACTGCAATATCAGACCACCTTCTCAGTGTACCTGTCGTACAAAACTCTATACGCAATATGTTAGCGCGCTATGACCACAATGTTTATCTGGTCAGCGGCCATTTGCGCGTCACCCAGACACCGCAAGATGACGACAGTGACATCACCACTAATAATTACCACAACAGCCTGAGCGTTTTTGACGCGGCTCTACAGCGCATCACATCATATGATAAATCCCATCTGGTGCCATTTGGCGAATATATTCCTTTCCAGAAATGGATACCTCTTAAAACTGTTACACAATTCTCTGGATTCAAAACAGGCAGCCATACCAACACCATAGAGCTAGATTCTACAGAACTATCCACAGATAATATTTTATTTTCGGGCTTAATTTGTTACGAAATTATTTTTCCAAACGAAGCTGTAGAGCATGATACTCAGGACAAAACAAAAAACAAAAAGCCAGCCTTTATCGTCAATGTAACGAATGATGGCTGGTATGGAAACAGTACCGGCCCCTATCAACATTTTGCCATGGCGCGCGCACGCGCTATTGAACAAGGCTTACCGGTCATACGTTCTGCAAACACAGGAATATCAGGCGTTTTTGATGCTTATGGACAAGAAATTTTCCGGATCGATCTGATTACCACGGGGGCAAAAACCCATCGCATTCCGAGCAAATTGCAAAATGCCACGATATATTCGCGCTACGGAAATCTGCTATTTTGGCTCTTTGTAATTTTGCATTTCGGAACTGCGTGTATTTTTATTCTCATCAAAAGATCATAGAAAAAAATACCCCTAATTCATTTATATATACCATAGGTTAGTTGTCAAAAGACATATTGCATGCATATGTAATCTTCTGATATTAAACAAATCTACTTACCATATAGCACTGCATAACTATCTTGGTGGATTTTAACTTAGTGAAATGAAGTATGACAAAAACCGAAACAAAAACTAAAGGCAAGGCCTCTCCAATTGACGTGCATGTTGGTAAACGGTTGCGCATGCGCCGTACTCTTGTTGGTATGACACAAGAAAAACTGGCCGAAGCCCTTGGAGTAACCTTCCAGCAAGTTCAAAAATACGAGCGCGGTATAAACCGTATCAGTGCTGGTCGCCTATATGATTTAAGCGCTGTTTTGAAAACAACGATCGCTTACTTTTTCGAAGACTTCAACAACAGCAAATCCGCCATAGCAGGCCTGTCAGATAACGATCAAGATTCTTATAATGCTGGCGAAACCGATATCATGTCTAAAAAAGAGACGCTTGACCTCGTTCGCGTATATTACTCGGTTGAAGACCCCAAAAAGCGTAAAGAATTACTGAGTATTATCAAATCAATGGCAGCAAATCTGACTGACAGCTAATTTTTTTCTTCAGCAAAACAAATAAACACTATGCAAAGGGGATTCATATATTATGATACCCATAGTCGATTACACGTGTAAAAACATCTGAATTCTTCTGGATTTTCTTCATCATCATGCTATGAAGATAGTTCGTTCAAAACATGTACATGCAAACAAATACAAATTGATTGATAGACGATGACAAGGAACAGCGCTTATGTCCACACAGCCAGCACCGACACCACTGCAAGATAACGCTTTGAAGAATTACCAATTCACAAGTGAATCTGTGTCTGAAGGCCATCCAGATAAAATATGTGATCAGGTCTCTGATACTATTCTTGATCTTTATATGAGCGAAGAACCCGATAGCCGTGTTGCTGTTGAATGCGTCACCACAACAAACTATCTCGGCATTTTTGGTGAGACCAGAGGACCGGACAGCATTACGCCGTCCAAAATGGAAGAAGCCGCACGTCAGAAAATCAAAGAGATCGGCTACGCACAGGAAGGTTTTAACTGGAAAACACTGGAAGTTGATGTTCGCGTCCACAAACAATCTGTCGATATTGCGCAAGGCGTTGATTCTGCGGGCGATAAAGATGAAGGTGCTGGTGATCAGGGCATCATGTTTGGTTATGCCTGTAAAGAAACAGATGTTTTAATGCCTGCGGCTATTCAATACTCACACCAGATCTTGAAAGATCTAGCCGAAGCCCGTCACAGTGGCAAACTCTCGCAGCTTGAGCCTGATGCCAAGGCGCAAGTATCTCTTGAATATATTGATGGGAGGCCTGTGCGCGCAACATCTATTGTTGTATCAACACAGCACGCCGAAGGTCTTTCTCAAGATGACGTCAAAGAAATGGTTCGGCCGATTGTCCTGGATGTATTGCCGGAGGGCTGGATGTGTCCGGAGGATGAATTTTATGTGAACCCGACCGGACGCTTTGTTATTGGTGGCCCTGTTGGTGATGCCGGTCTGACCGGACGCAAAATCATTGTGGATACATATGGCGGTTCATGCCCACATGGTGGCGGCGCATTTTCAGGCAAGGATTCAACAAAAGTTGACCGTTCCGCCGCTTATGCCGCGCGCTATGCAGCAAAAAATATTGTTGCTGCCGGATATGCCGATAATTGTACAATACAGCTTTCTTACGCTATCGGCGTGAGCAAACCTCTTTCTATCTTTGTTGATACAGCCGGAACAGGTACAGTGCCTGAATCTGTGATTATCGATGCATTGAACAAAGTAATGGACTTTAGCCCGCGTGGCATTCGTGACCATCTAAAACTGAGACGCCCAATTTATGCGCGCACTGCTGCGTATGGACATTTTGGCCGCGCGCCGGAAAACGATGGCGGGTTCTCATGGGAAAAGACTAACCTTGTAGAGGCATTACGCAAGGAAATTGGCTAAACACGTTCCTACTGATAAAAGACGCTTTTACGGTCGCAGACAAGCACGCCCATTATCTCCGGCGCGGCAAACCGCGATTGATACGTTGTTGCCAAAACTCAAGATCCCCGAAGAAGATATAACCCAGCAAGGCACGATTATCCCATCTTCCCTGTTTGAAAAACAACGGGAAGAAATCTGGCTGGAAATTGGCTTTGGCAATGGTGAACATCTGGCCGAACTCACAAGACAACAGCCACATAACGGTTTCATTGGCGCAGAACCTTTCATTAACGGCATGGCAGCGTTTTTAAAGGACATATCTAATGATCCGGCAGATAATATACGTGTTTGGATGGAAGATGCGATCAAGCTGGTCGATTCAATTGCGAGCGATAGTCTTGATGGTATATATGTATTAAACCCTGACCCTTGGCACAAAACCCGCCACCACAAACGCCGTATTATCAGCACGGAAAATCTCGATCGTTTTGCCCGCATATTAAAAAGCGGCGCCACACTTATTATGACGACCGATGTTGACGGACTTGCCGAATGGATGCTCACTCATGCTGTAAACCACCCTGAATTCGAGTGGACGGCTTGTTCACGCGAAGACTGGGCCGTAGCGCCACAGGGCTGGATCAAGACACGCTATGAAGAAAAAGGCGCGCAGGCAGGCCGCAAGCAAAGCTATCTCATTTTCAAACGCCGCTAATTACGCAGCATCATAAAGAATCAGCTTATATAATCATGACAAACTCACTATCCCTTCACAATGCCATCAGGCATTAATACAAGATGCCCCATAGATATAGGCATGACGAGTTCAAGATGAAGCGTGACGCGCTACGCGCTTTATATTCAGTAAAAGAAACGAATATGCGATAAATCAAATAAAAGCTTGCATTTTCAATGACAGAGTATTACTTTCTGCATCAAATACTCAATACAGGTTGTATAGGGTGGGCTCAAAAGGCCCGCCTTTTTTGTTACCTAAAGCAAATTATTAAAAGAAGATATGAAGCAAACAATACAAGAACAGAAAATCGCGCAGATTGTTGATCCGGTTGTTTCACAGCAAGGTCATAGATTGGTTGCTGTAAAAGTCACAAGCTCGGGTGAAGAGACAATCCTGCAAATTCTTGTTGAAGATCCGCAGACCCGTAATCTTGGTGTTGATCAATGTGTAAAGATCAGCCGCGAAATTTCAACTATTCTTGATGTTGAGGATCCTATCTCCAATGCCTACAGACTGGAAGTCAGCTCTCCGGGCATTGATAGACCTCTCGTACGTTTCGAAGATTTCGTCGATTACAATGGAATGGAAGTTAAAATTGAAATCGCGCCACCAATTGATGGACAAAAACGCTTTCGTGGCTATATTAGCAATGCTGCTGATGACAAGATCACATTAACGTTTGAAGACGGAGAATACACGTTTGATTACGAGACAATTCAAAAAGCGAAACTCGTAATGACGGAAGAATTGATTGAAAAATCAAAACAATGGGTTAAAAAGACTAACTAACATATAGGATTAAGGAAGAAATATCATGGAATTGTTACAAGTCGCTGACGCAGTCGCACGAGAGAAAAACATTGACCGTGACATCGTTATTGAAGCCATGGAAGAAGCGATCCAGAAAGCTGGACGTTCAAAATACGGCCATGATCACGATATCCGTACAAATATTGACCGTAAAACCGGCGATATTACATTAAAGCGTTACCGCGAAGTTGTTGAAGAAATCGAAGACGAAGCTTGTCAGCTAACTGTCGAAGAAGCACAGCGCTACCAAAAAGGTGTAACAGCAGGCGAATTCATTATTGATGAACTTCCTCCGCTTGATTTCGGACGTATCGCTGCACAAACAGCCAAACAGGTTATCGTACAAAAAGTACGTGAAGCAGAGCGCGAGCGTCAATATCAGGAATTCAAGGATCGCATTGGCGAAATGGTCAACGGTTCAGTCAAACGAGTTGAATACGGCAATTCTACAATTGATCTAGGCGGCCGGGCCGAAGCACTTCTACGACGTGATGAAACTATTCCACGCGAACATATTGCTGCGAACTCACGTATCAGAGCATATATTTATGACGTACGCAGAGAAGCCCGCGGCCCACAAATTTTCCTATCAAGAACAAGACCCGAATTTATGGCCAAGCTATTCGTTCAGGAAGTTCCAGAGATTTATGACGGAATTATCGAGATTAAAGCCGTTGCACGTGACCCAGGTAGTCGCGCTAAAATCGCTGTATCATCAAACGATTCATCAATCGATCCTGTTGGTGCTTGTGTTGGTATGCGTGGTAGCCGTGTTCAAGCTGTGGTCAACGAACTTGGCGGCGAGAAAATTGATATTGTTCCATGGATTGACGATGTTGCCTCATTCACAGTCAACGCACTTGCCCCTGCCGAGATCACAAAAGTGGTTCTTGACGAGCAAAACAAACGCATGGAAGTTGTTGTTGGTGAAGAACAGCTTAGCCTTGCAATTGGTCGCCGTGGTCAAAATGTCCGTCTGGCATCTAATCTTTCTGGCTGGGATATCGATATCATCACAGAAGAGCAAGAAGCAGAACGCAGAGCGGAAGAATTCAAAAAACGCTCAACTCTATTTATTCAGGGACTTGATGTTGATGATGTTATCGCGCACTTGCTTGTGGCTGAAGGCTTCACAACCATCCACGAGATTGCCGAAACACCTGTAGAAGAATTGAACGAAATCGAAGGTTTCGAACAAGAGATTTCTGTTGAACTTCAAACACGTGCCTTGAACTGGATCGAAGCACAAAACAAAATGCTTGAAGAAAAACAAGAAGAACTCGGTATTCAGGATGATCTGGTAACATTCGAAGGTCTAACACCTGACATGATCGTTAAACTTGGTGAAAATGATGTGAAAACACGTGATGATCTTGCAGATCTGGCAACAGACGAGCTTGTAGAGATTATCGGTGAAGACTTCATGATCCCGAGTGACGCAGAAAAGCTAATCATGCGCGCACGTGCGCATTGGTTCGAAGAAGAAACAGCAGGCGAAGAAACAGCAGACGAAGAAACAACAGAAGCGACTGCGGAAGCAGAAACCGCACCTGAAGTGCCAGTAGAAGCTGAAGAAGTAGTCGCCGAACAGAAAGAAGCATCCGGTAATGCCTAGGCCTATGTTATGTAACCTCGCGTTATTTAATAATGGCTTATGGCTTTATACGTACAAACAGGATATAAAATCAGAGTATGAGCAACGCAAAAGACAAAGAAAAAGAAACCAGCAAGGAAGACGGCAAGAGTAAAAGCACTCTCAGCCTAGGCGGCACTTTGAGCTTGAAAGCTCCAAGTGGCGACGCGGCACCATCTTCGAGTTCTTCTTCAAGAGGACGCGGCACATCAGCCGTAAAAGTGGAAGTTAGCAGAAGAAGAAGACCTTCTCAGACTGACGATAACGATAATATCTCATCCGATGCAGCTCAGACATCATCTTCCGGCGGAAGTGCCAATGATCTCTCACAAAGCGAGAGAGTTGCGCGCATTCGTGCCTTACAAGAAGCCGAAGCTCAGGCGCAAGCTAAAAAAGAAGCCGAAGCACTTGAGGCAAAGAAAAACAACCTTACAAAAGCGGCAGATAAAGCGACACTAAGCGCTGATGAAGCACGTCAGAAAGAGCTCGAAGAGCTTCAACGTATTGAAGAAGAAGAGCGTCAACAGCTTGAGCAACAAACTCTTGCACAAAGCAAGCTTCAGAAAATTGATAATGATATCAAAACCCGCAAAATAGCCGACACGGATTCTGATGACGAGAATTCTGAAAGCTACAGAGACAAGCTTAAAAAACAAAGTCAGAAACGTCCGACAAAATCCACATCAGAGCCACGCAGACGTTCGGGCAAACTTACCGTTACACAGGTTTTGAACGAAGATTACGCGCGCGACCGTGGTCCGTCTATGGCAGCACAGAAACGCGCCCGTGAAAAAGCACGTATGGCGGCACAGCAACAACAAGACTTACCGACTAAAGTCAAACGTGATGTTGTTGTCCCAGAGATGATTACAGTGCAAGAGCTTGCCAACAGAATGGCCGAGCCGGGCGCAGAGGTTGTCAAATCACTCATGACTATGGGTGTGATGGCAACTATTAACCAGCTTATCGATGCTGATACAGCCGAGTTACTGGTTGAAGAATTTGGCCATACAATCAAACGTGTGACCGATGCCGACGTCGAAGTTGGCATTGAAGGCCCTGAAGATGATGAAAAATCATTGCTGCCGCGCCCTCCGGTTGTGACTATTATGGGTCACGTTGACCATGGTAAAACATCCCTTCTTGATGCCTTGCGCCAGACAGATGTTGTTGCCGGCGAAGCTGGCGGTATTACGCAGCATATCGGCGCATATCAGGTGACATTACCAAGCAAACAAAAAATCACATTCCTTGATACCCCAGGTCACGCGGCCTTCACAGAAATGCGTGCGCGCGGCGCTGTGGTAACGGATATTGTTGTTGTTGTTGTTTCAGCAAATGATAGCATTATGCCGCAAACAATTGAGGCTATTAACCACGCCAAAGCGGCAGATGTTCCGATTATTATTGCGATTAACAAGATTGATCTGCCTGATGCCGACCCACAAAAAGTAAAGCAGGATTTATTGCAATACGAAGTAGTGATCGAAGATATGGGTGGTGACGTTCAATGTATTGAACTCTCAGCAAAACAAAAAACAAATCTTGATAAGCTTGAAGAAGCTATTCTATTGCTTGCCGAAATGCTTGAGCTTAAAGCAAATCCGGACAAGCAAGCCATGGGTACAGTTATCGAAGCCCGCCTTGAACAAGGCCGCGGTAATGTTGCCAGTGTTCTGATCCAAAGCGGCACATTACATATTGGTGATGTATTTGTTATGGGCGCAGAATCAGGCCGCGTTCGTGCTATTTTGAACGATCATGGAAAACCTATCGATGAAGCGATCCCAGGACAGCCTGTTGAAGTACTTGGTCTGACCGGCACGCCTGAATCAGGTGACCGTATGGTGGTCGTTGATAATGATTCCAAAGCGCGTGAGATTGCCGAATACAGACAGCGCAAAAAACGAGACACCGAAGCTCTACACCTTAGCAAAACTCTGGGTAGTTTCGAACAACGTCTGGCTGCATCAAAAGAAGCCGAAAAACAAACAATGGCTGTATTGATCAAGGCCGATGTTCATGGCTCTGTTGAAGCACTTGTTGGTTCTTTGCGTAAAATCGAAGAAGAAAACGAAGGCGTACGCATTACAATACTGCACACAGGTGTTGGCGGTATTACTGAATCCGATATTACACTTGCCAAAGCCTCCAATGCGATGGTTGTTGGTTTCAACGTCCGTGCAAATGTTCAGGCACGCGAACTTGCCGAAAAAGAGAATATCGATATTCGTTACTACAACATTATTTATAACGTCATTGATGATGCAAAGAGCATCCTAAGCGGTCTTCTTGCTCCAACCAAGCGCGAAGAATACCTTGGTCAGGCGCAAATCCGTGAAGTCTTCCGCATTACCAAAGTCGGTAACATTGCCGGTTGTATTGTTACAATCGGTAGCGTAAAACGCGGCGCACATGTGCGTTTGCTACGTGATG
>JAUILO010000144.1 GCA_030432775.1 Alphaproteobacteria bacterium | reverse complement strand
TCCTGTTTGTGGCACTGTTTGTGGTGCTTGTGGCTCTGTTGTTTGTTTATCTTCATCCTGCGCCGGATACAGATAACCGTTCACATACGGCCTTTTGCCGTAATGTTTGGGGTCAAGGAAGCGTGCGGCTACATCTTGCACTTGTTCCTTTGTGACACTGTCAATTTGATCTGGCCAGTATTCTATATCATCAATGGATGATCCCGTGATCAACATACGGCCAAATACCATGGCAGGTCCGGTGATGCTGTCTCTTGCGAATACAGATTGGTCTTTTAAGCGCGATTTAGCCTCGCTCATCTCTTCATCTGTCACGCCTTGAGTGATGAGCATGTGTAGTTCGTTATCAATAGCGGCCTCTAATTCTTCCAAAGTGATTCCTTCGGCCGGTGTGGCTTGTATGTAAAGCTTGGAATCTGAAACATTGTTGCCGCCATATGATAATGCGGCTCCGGTTGCCACTTTTTGTTCGATGACAAGGTCTTTATAAAAACGGGTTGATGCACCGGCGCTGACAATATTTTCCAAGACCTGAAAGGCTAATGAATCTTCCTTGCTTTGGTTGAAGCTCGGTACGCGGTAAATGCGCATAAAGGCTGGTTGTTGAATAGAAGGGTGGTGCAGCTCAAGCGATTGTTTGCCCGGTAGCGGCGGCACGATAGGCCAGTTGCGTGTGGGGACGTTGCGCTTGGGGACTGCGCCGTAAATTTTCTCGGCCAGAGGTTTAAGTTCTTTCATTGTAATGTCGCCGGATACAACCAGGATGGCGTTATTGGGGGCATACCATCTATCGTAAAAGCTTTTTAGAACAAGTCTGTCTAGACCTTCAATTTCGTGTAACCAGCCAATAATCGGTGTGCCATACGGGTGGTTGGGGAATAGGGCGGTTGATAATTGCTCCGAGAAATGGCTGACCGGATCGTTTTCTGTAACCTGACGGCGCTCTTCGATGACAACCTTGCGTTCTGATTCAATGTCTTCTTCGCGCAACAGAATGTTCCGCATGCGGTCAGCTTCCATCTCCATCACTTTTTCAAGGTGTTCGCTGGTGACTGTTTGAAAGAAGGCTGTGTAATCATATGATGTAAAGGCGTTGTCCTGACCTCCCAAAGACTTGACGGCCTTTGAAAATTCACCAGGCGCGACATTGTCTGAGCCTTTGAACAGCATATGTTCAAGAAAATGGGCAATACCGGATAAACCGGCTTGTTCATCAGCCGCGCCAACACGATACCACACCATATGCGTGATAACAGGAATGCGGTGGTTAGGAATAACAACAACCATTAAGCCATTATCAAGTGTTGTTGTTTCTGCGTTGAATATCTTGTCAGCGGCAAAGGAGCTAGAGGATATGCTGAGGAAAATGACAACAGCAATTATCAGTGACTTAATGTGGTTCATATGATCAGCCTTATTAGAAAATGATAATGGCAATACAGCAATAACAGTATTGCTAGAAGTAGCGGCTTCTAGAATACTAAATTAGTCTGGAGCGCCTATTGTTCAATAGTTGGCGTTTCACCCTTTGTCACAGGTGCGCCTTCTTCTTGGTTTTTTCTAATGCGTTCTGCTTCTGCTTTGGGATCAACAACAGAGGCCGCTTTTTTATCGTCATCGCCAAAACCGAAGCCGAAAATTTTCTCGGATACGGATTTATCCTTTGGCTTTTGGGTATTTGTTTCATGGTCAACGGTTTCACGTATGCCTGGCTCTATAACCCCTGCGCCAGCCTGATTAAGCAGCGCAGATTCGCCGCTTGCCGGGATGGTAGTGCTTTCCTGTGCATTGCCAAACACAAGTGTGCGTGGCTGATCGGATGAGACAGTTTGTTCTTGTGGTCTTGGTGCGCCAGGTTGTGGTGGACGCAAAGAATAATCCGGTGGCAGTTCAAGTGGTGCGCGCTGTAGAACGGCAAACTCGTCAGGTGCATGACGGTTCATGCCGAGTTGTTCTTTTGCGCTTTCGCAGCCGCTTAGTGTTAGAACCATGCAACCAATAGCCAGAATGTTGAGCTTTTTAATACTCATCTTTTTCATTTTGCTTCCTTTTATCTTTAGGTTCCAGATAAATGAGGTCATAAATCAAGAATAGAACACCGATGACTATACAGGCATCTGCGATGTTAAATGCGGGGTAGTGCCATCCGGCAAAGTGGAAATCAAGAAAATCGATCACACCTTCCAGACGGAAATTATCAACAGTACGCATTCTATCGATAATATTGCTGATCGCGCCGCCAATCACAAGGCTTAGTGCAAAAGAAACCGCAGTTCTTTCGGATTTAAGCATAATGAAGGTCAAAACTATAACCATAAAGGATGACGCGGCAATGATTATCTCGTTTGTGACGATGCCTTCAAGCATGCCAAAGGCAATGCCTTTGTTAATGATCAGAACAAAGTTTAGAAAAGGTAGAACTGTTACCGTATTCCCATAGAAATTTTCCCATGCGATCCACTTGGTCGCCTGATCGAATCCGATAACAACAAATATAATCAGTAACGCAGCGAATAAACGGGTTTGTAACATATTATGCCACTTTCTTTTCTTTTTGATGATCTATTACAACATGAGCGCAGCGTTTGCACAATGCCGGATGGTCATCATTGCTTCCGACATCCTCTAAAATTTGCCAGCATCTTTCACATTTGTCACCATCTGCTTTTTCGAAAACAACGCCGACATCTTTGATGTCATTCAGGGTAAAAGCACCTTCAGGGATGTTTCCAGCTATCAGAGCGGCTTGCGAGGTGATGCCAAGCTCGGCCATGTCGATATCTTTGACCTTGCTGTGTATCTCTTCGGATGTGTGGATAACTGGCGCAGCTTCCAAAGACGATCCGATGGTCTTATCGGCACGCTTGGGTTCAAGTGCGCCCAGAATCACGCGACGAATTTTAATGGCTTCGCCCCATTTTGCGCTTAGCTCATCATTTTTCCAACTGGCCGGAATGTCTGGGAATGTACGTAAATGAACACTTTGGGCATCGTCAAACATACCTTCCGGTCTGTGGCTCCATGCTTCTTCTGTTGTGAAACAAAGCACAGGCGCAAGCCAAGATACAAGGCAATCATAGATATGAAGCATTACAGTACGGCATGCGCGACGCTTGATTGATTCGGAATGGTCACAATACAGACTGTCTTTACGGATATCGAAATACAAAGATGATAACTCGTTTGTACAGAAATTATGCAATCTATGCGCCATTCTATTGAATTGATATTTTTGGATATCTTCTTTGATCTTTCCATCCATATCATGCAGCCAGTGTAGTACGAGCTGTTCAAGTTCGGGCATCTTGCTGTATTCATCCGCGCTTAAAATCTCGGCTTTGCTGATGCCTTCAAGGCCGCCAAGCAAGAAACGGAATGTGTTACGGATGCGGCGATAAATATCACCTGTGCTTTTCAGGATGTTATTGCCAATGGATACATCTTCGGTGTAATCAACCGTAATGGCCCATAGACGTAAAATATCAGAGCCGTATTGATCCCACACTTCCGATGGGGCTACAACATTGCCCAAAGATTTGGACATTTTATAGCCTTTTTCATCCAGAATGAAACCGTGGGTCAGTACATTTTTATAAGGCGCTTGTCCTCTTGTGCCGCAGGATTCAAGAAGTGATGAATGGAACCAGCCACGATGCTGGTCGGAACCTTCAAGGTATAAATCGGCAGGTGAGCGGAGTTCTTCGCGGTCTTCGACAACAAAGGCGTGCGTACAGCCAGACTCAAACCAGACATCAACAATGTCGAAGACTTGTTTGTAATCATCGACATTATAGTCGCTGCCGAGGAAATCGCTGGTTGGTCTTGCCCACCATGCATCAGACCCTTCAGCTTCGAAAATCTCGATAATGCGGTCCAGAACGGCTTCGTCTTTTAATACTTTGCCGGTTTCCTTGTTAATGAATAACGCAATCGGCACGCCCCAAGAACGCTGTCTTGAAATACACCAGTCAGGACGCTGGGCAATCATGGCAGAGATACGGTTTTCACCTTGGGATGGAACCCAGTTCGTATTTTTGATCTCTTCCAGAGCTTTTTCACGTAATGTGTAGCCGCCTTCGGTCTTTTTATCCATGGCGATGAACCATTGCGGTGTGGTACGGAAAATAAGGGGGGCTTTGGAACGCCAGCTATGTGGGTATTCGTGACGCATGCTACCTTTAGCAAGCAATGCACCAACATCGTTCATTTCCTTGAGAACAGCAAAATTTCCGCTGCCCATTTCGCCCGTTTCGGTGTAAACAGCCTGTCCGGCAAATAACGGTACATGATCACGGAACAAGCCGTCATCGGTAACATTATCGGTGACTTCAACGCCATTGGCCTGACCCAGGTAAAAATCGTCTGCGCCGTGACCGGGGGCGATATGCACGAAACCGGTACCGGCTTCATCGGTGACAAAATCGCCTGATAGTGCAGGGACATCAAAATCATATCCTTTGCCGCGTAACGGGTGGGCACAGATCGTACCTTCAACGTCTTTACCGGTAAATGTGGCTACTTGTGCCCATTCGGTGATCTGTGCGGTTTTTTTCACATCTTCGGCAAGCGATAAGGCAAGAGCTATCTTCTTGCCGACTGTTGCGCGGCTATCTTTTGAAACATCTTTAATTTCAAATACGCCATATTCAATATGGTCTGCATACGCTACCGCACGGTTGGATGGCATTGTCCAAGGCGTTGTTGTCCAGATAACAATCGAAGCATCTTCCAGAGCCTTGCAATTTGTGCTGATTACCGGGAACTGGATCCAGATTGTGATGGATTTATGTTCTTTATATTCCACTTCGGCTTCGGCAAGGGCTGTTTTTTCAACAACAGACCACATAACCGGTTTGACACCTTCGTAAAGCAAGCCGTTCTTCAGGAACTTATGGATTTCCTGTGCTATGCGGGCTTCGGCATTTTTTGTCATGGTCAGATATGGGTTTTCCCAATCGGCCATAACGCCAACGCGCTGGAATTCGGAAGACTGGATATCAACCCATTTTTTGGCGAATTGGCGACATTCCTGACGGAAGGTCAATGTGTCAACTTCGTCCTTGTCTTTGCCTTCTTCTCTGTATTTTTCTTCGATTTTCCATTCGATAGGCAAACCGTGGCAATCCCAGCCCGGAACAAGCGGCGCATCATAGCCCATCATTTGCCATGATCTGTTGACCACGTCTTTGAGGGATTTTGTGAAAGCGTGACCAATATGGGCGTGGCCGTTCGCGTATGGAGGCCCCCAGTGTAAAATCCATTTCTTACGGTCTTTGCTTTGTTCGCGGATGGCATTGTATAAATCCATCTCTTCCCATTTTTTCAGAATTTCCGGTTCTTGCTGTGGTAAACCGCCTCGCATCGGAAATTCGGTTTTTGGAAGAAATACGGTTTCTTTGTACAGGTCTTTGTTGTTTTCATTACTATTCGTCATAACACGATCCAGATTCTCTACGCTCTTAATCTTATAAATATACAGATTACTTATTTGTTGTTTGTTTGAGCAGGGCATCTTCTGCCTGCCATAATGATATACGCGCCGGCCTTTATGCGGTAAAGGCCGGGGTGATAATTCGAATGATGTGCGCTATTGCTTTTAACATGCTGGTACTATGGCTTAACAGCCTATGAAAAATCAAGTGAAAAGGCGCTAAAATCGTGATGTTATTGAGAGTTTTTAAGCACGTTCATAGCTGTTTGGCAGTCTTTTTCAATTTGACTGATTAATTCATCCAGTGAATCGAACTTGGCTTCGCCTCGTAATTTCTGCACAGGCCTGATACGCAAGGTTTTATGGTATATATCACGGTCAAAATCCAGAATATGCGCTTCGACCTGACCGATAGCGACTTCGAACATGGGACGAATGCCGATATTGGTTGCTGCTGGAAGCCATGGTGCATCTTCGCCGTCTTCTATGATTTGAACAAAAGTCGCGTAAATGCCATAGGCAGGGTGTAGGGTATC
>JAUILO010000143.1 GCA_030432775.1 Alphaproteobacteria bacterium | reverse complement strand
TTTTCACGAATTTCTTCGAAATGAGTCTTAGCACGCATACGAATAGAACCATTACCCGTATGATAGGCGGAATGCGTTCCCACACGCCCCAAAATTAAACCACCTGTCGGGAAATCCGGCGCAGGGATATATTCCATCAACTCTTCGGTTGTAATGTCCGGATTATCCATACATGCAATACACGCATCAATAACCTCGCCTAAATTATGCGGCGGAATATTGGTCGCCATCCCCACAGCTATACCACCAGCTCCATTGACAAGCAGGTTTGGTACACGGGACGGCAGAACAATCGGTTCTTGTGTGGATTCATCATAGTTAGGCGTAAAATCAACGGTATCCTTGTCGATATCCATCAGGATTGTTTCGGCCACCTTTTCAAGACGCGCTTCGGTATAACGCATAGCAGCAGGCGGATCACCATCCATAGAACCAAAGTTCCCCTGACCATCGATCAAAGGCAGGCTCATTGAGAAATCTTGCGCCATACGAACCAAGGAATCATAAATCGCGGAATCACCATGCGGGTGATATTTACCCATGACGTCACCGACAATACGAGCAGACTTTTTATAGGCCTTGTCAGACGTATATCCACCATCGCGCATCGCATAAAGGATGCGTCGGTGAACAGGTTTCAAACCATCACGAATATCAGGAAGCGCCCGGCTTACGATAACGCTCATCGCATAATCGAGATAGGATTGCTTCATCTCTTCTTCGAGAGAAATTATTGGACTATCGCTTGTCTCCATCGAGATATCGGACATTTATAAGCCTTTCAATAAGCTGGTAAATAAGTATTTCTGGCTGGCGCGAATCGATTCATGCGCCATTCGTAAAATCTAGCTGTTATTACTAGCAAATCCCCGGCTACACCACAAGTCGCACACCCCGAAAAACAGCAAAAAGCCACCAGTTTTGGTGACTTTTATATGATTTATGACCGATCAAAGACCGAAAGGACAAAAACGTCTATTTTAAGATGATGCGCCGGTTCCGCCGGGCCCCGAAGGCTTCCATACAGCAACCTGATCATCTTTATCATTTTCGGGCTTTTCCGTATCCAGACCACTATCTGCAGCGACTTCACTCTCACCCGCCGCACTGCTGCCAAAGTCACTCGCAGCTTCTTTTTTACTTGGCCCGAGGTAAATAACATCCGGTGCGTCTTTGGCCTTTGTTCCCTCAACCTCGTCCGCGTAGCTATCTGCAATTTCAACGTCGACATCACCCGATGCCGCGCCGCTCTCATCAGAGCCGCTATCATCACTAACGCCACTAACGCCCAATAACTTTTGTGACCGCTCCTGCGGCACAGACAGGCCTGTTTCCTGCTCTGTATCCGATGACACATCAATACCAAGCAAGTCTTGCTCCGATGGCGTAACGATAACATCCGCAACGCCATCAAAATCTTCTCTTGGCATGGGCGTCGCACTCACAATTTGTGTGTCCGGCGCATTTGGATCTTCGAGGATATTACCATCCTCATCCAGCACAATACCCTCGCCAGGTGCCTTACCACCTTTTGTCGCTTTACGCGCCGAGCCAAAGCCCATTGCGGCGGCTTCCTTATCAGATAAAATATCAACCTTCGGTCTATTGCGCCACTCTTTGAAATCGGCTTTAGCCTTACCAAAGCCGTTTCTAGCACGCTGCGCGCCCGCCATCACACTCGGTCCGACTTTATTGCGCAATGTTTCCGTTACAGATTTCCAGCTCCAGCCTTTTTTCTGTTCCGGCTGACCATATCCATCATTCACAGCTTCATTTATTGGTCCCGCGCCCTGCTGATCTGCCCCGCCAGTATTATCAGCAGCGTTGCCGCCTGAATGTGGCGGTGGCTTTGATTTCGGCGCGCCGCCTTCATCAGAACCGGCAAGCGGATCAATATCCGGCCCGCGCTTCTGATGAACAGAGCGCTGTCTATTTAAGTCCTGTCCTACAGCAGGACGTCGTCCGGCTATGGCATTACCAAAATTATCGAGTTCAGCCTTACGTGTCTTACTTGGCGCAAGTTGCTGCTGCGCTACATATTCCTCATAGGCAGCTTTAGCCTCTTTACGCACATCCGCAGGAAGTGTCCGGATTTGCGACTCATGTAATAAATTCAACGTATTCTTATTACCGAATATCTTCTTATCCTTCGCAAACAGGTAAAGCAGGTATTGGTTATAATCATTCCCCTTCACGCGAAGCTCCTGATTTCGCAGATGCGCATTAGAACGAGCCGAACTTGTAATCAGGAACGCCTGTTCGGCGCTCATACGTTGATATGGATGCCCCATATCAACAATTGATTCCTGACGGGAAAACTCATAATGGCTTCCATCATATTCTGCCTTCACATGCGGAGGCTCGCCATTGACCTCGGCCTTGAATTTCAAAGGCATAGGCAACGGGTTAGCCGGATCGCTCCAGCGCTTATCGCGCTGTGGCGATGGATCAAGAAAGTTACCATTTTGTAATGACTCGGATGGATCTCCGCCGAACATGACGTTCAGCGTTGTCGCAAAATCCAAATAGCTTTGATAGGTCTGCTCCTGCGCAGCCTGTCTTTGCCGCTCTTCTTCGTCGCGCGCTCTTTGTTTACGGCGGCGCTCCTCCTGTTCGCGGGCTTCTTCTTCGCTTAATGTTGTAAAACCGGCCTCGGCTGTTAAATCCGGGTCTTTACTTTCCGGCGCATCTTCAGACTCCTGATCTTGCTGTGAGGAATCGCCAGTCGCAACAAAACCGGCCTTTTTATCCGCCGTGTTTCCATCCTGATCCTGAGCATCGACTTCAGCATCGACTTCAGTATCACCTTCAGGCTTATCCTGATCACTTATCTGTGCTTTTTCTTTTGGCGAACCTGCCGGCTGATCAGCAACCTGCTGATCACTCTCTACGGCAACAAAGGCTGCGCCTTTTTCTGGTTCATTTTCTTCTTCAGCCATATAACCCTCTATTCCTTAGACTTTACGCCCTATTACACGCATTTTTATAGCAAATTCCTTAAGATTTAGCAAATTAGTTTTACATAATAAGAAATATTGAGCAGCAAATATGCCCCGCCTCGTGCCAACAAAAATAAAAACATTTAAAAACAATGCCTAAACAGGCATTGCACATCATATAAAAAAGAAAATAAATATAGGAAAATTGGGCGAGACACACCTATTCAGCACTGCGTTATTCAATACTGCGTTATTCAACACCGCCAGTGCGCACACTCATTAAAGCTTTATCCAGATGTGTCACAAGCTTCTTCTGCAATACTGTTTGGTATATAGGCATTTTTTCAGCGATAGAACGCCCCTGCGCTGAACTTTGATAGTAATGCATAGCACGCAACTCATCCAATGTGAAAATCTCCGCCATAGTCTTCACCGCATCAGCATCCATTGATTCCTGATCAAACTGGTTAAGCACTTTGGCTTCAAAAACCTGTCTCTGGCCTTCAGGATAACGCAAAGAAAGCTGTTCGACCGAAGAGCGAACAACTTCTTCTATAGGCTGCAGACTCTGAATTTTCTTTGCCCATTCTATTCGATCAGGCAAGTCTTTGTCATTTGCCTGTTGCTGCTGCGCATATGCACCATGTGCAAACACAGACAACAAAATCGCGATAGTTAATGTTAGAGCTAAAAATCTAGAATGGAATTTCATCTTCAAGCTCATCTACCTGTTGTGGCGCTGCGTTGCTTTGAGCCGGTGCGCTTTGATCAAAACCGGACATCCCGTTATCACCGTAGTCACTTGGGCCTGAACCCATGTTATCACTGCGGTTATCAAGCATTGTCAATTCGCCGCTATACGGACGCAACACAACTTCTGTTGAATATTTCTCGACACCATTTTGGTCTGTCCATTTACGTGTTTCAAGCTGTCCTTCGATATAGACTTTTGCCCCCTTACGCAAATATTGTTCAGATAATTTAGCCAAAGGCTGGCTGAAAATAACGACTCTATGCCACTCCGTTCTTTCCTGACGCTCACCATTACGATCTTTCCAGCGCTCTGATGTGGCAATAGAAAGATTACACACTTTATCGCCTGACTGCATTGCACGGATCTCTGGATCACGGCCTAAATTTCCAACCAATATAACTTTATTGACACTACCTGCCACAATGCACCTCTTTCGTGTAAACTAATCTGTAAATTTGAATTGCCGTATTATATATAGCCTCACGACTCAAAATAAAGTCCTTTTGCAACAATAATGAATTTATTCCATAGAAATCTGCTTTGAGAGCCACGAAGCAAAAAAATTTAATAGCGCCGTTCATTATTATATTGATTGTTATAATCTTTTTTGTTTTAATCACCATTAATTATAGAAAAAGACGAATAACAATAATAATAAAAAGACTAACAGGGAGAGTAACCAATGCCTCTGAAAAGAGATATCTATGTTGTTATAAATCAACAGAAGACCTACGGCGGGAACCGTAGACTTTTCAGTCGCTTAGCTCAAATCAAAAATAGCATTGAATCTTTTAATTGTTGCAGGCGAATGCTTAGCTTTTGCATGTAATAAATTGACAATTTTAAACTATTTTAGCACTCAAAATCATTTTACGAAAAACAGAAAATATAGAGTGCGGCTACAAAACAACAATAAGAACAATAAAAAATTCACATAAACAGGGAGCGAACCATGCCTTTGGACAGAGATAATAACGTAGCGGACAAGCAACAAGAAGTGCAAGAAAGCACAAGAGCATTCATCACATTGATGAGTCAGCTTGTTAAACAGACGCCTGCAATCAAGGAGGCGTTTGATCATGCCCCTTCTGCAATCAAGGCCAATCGTAACTACATGAGAATAATCATCGACGACATGCTGAACTCATTCGTCGACATCATGGCACACACAATTAAAAACTCGTCAGCCGAATTCGAAGATCTTCCGCACGAGTTTTACGTTCGCCTATACAGAGACAGACACGGTACAGGTATCAAAAAATCAGAAGCGATCGAGAACCTGAAAGAAGCCATTGAAGAACGCAACCTTAGCGCATTTGCCAACACACAAGTCACACCGGACTTCTTCCGCATCATGAAAGACGCCATCCACCCGGGTATCTTGGGTAATGTGGCACAAACATGGGGTGCAGTTGTTAGCGGTTATGCCGAGCTTATGATGCAAGGTCAGGCTTTGGCAGCAGCCAACGCCAGCGGATCACAAATCACGCCGATGATGCTCGAAATCCAGAAAATCCAGCAAGAAGCAATGCAAAGCGGCAAACTTGCCGGGATGTTTGCTGGTGCGGCAGGCGGCCCTGAAAGCGAAAATGTCGCACAGTGGATCGACGAACCAAAAACACGCTTTAGCGATGTAGCCGGTGTTGAGGAATCTAAAGAACAAGTCACAGAGGTCATCGACTTCCTTAAAAACGCAGCAAAATACGAAAAACTTGGCGCTAAAATGCCAACAGGTATTTTGATGGAAGGCCCTCCGGGTACTGGTAAAACACTTCTTGCAAGTGCTGTTGCCGGCGAAGCAGGCGTTCCGTTCTGTGTTGTTTCTGGTTCTGAATTTGTTGAAAAATATGTCGGTGTTGGTGCCGCCCGTGTTCGCGAACTATTCAAAGAAGCCAGAGAAAAAGCACCATGTATCATTTTCATCGACGAAATCGACGCTGTTGGTAAAACAAGAGATGGCGGCGGCGGCGGCGGAAACGACGAACGCGACCAAACTTTAAACCAGATCCTTGTGGAAATGAACGGTCTTGGTAAGAAAGACGGCGTTATCGTTATGGCAGCAACAAACCGTCCTGAGATTCTTGACCCAGCCTTGAAACGTCCTGGTCGTTTTGACCGTACAGTAAGTGTTCCATTGCCGGATTCAAATGGCCGTACCAAAATTCTGGAAGTTCACACACAGAACAAACCACTTGCCGCTGGCGTTGATTTGAAAAAAATCGGCCTTGGCACACCTGGTTTCTCTGGTGCTGATATTGCCAACCTTGCGAACGAAGCTGCTATTCTGGCT
>JAUILO010000142.1 GCA_030432775.1 Alphaproteobacteria bacterium | reverse complement strand
TCAATGCATCAATATATACAAGAAAAAATGCTGCAACAAAATATTGTGGCTGAATAGGGATAATCACTATGATGTACACGCCAGAAAAAGCTTTTGGTCTTTATGATCCATCCGATGAACATGACGCTTGTGGTGTCGGTTTTGTTGCAGCAATTGATGGTGTGCCAACCCGCGATATTGTGGTCACGGCTATTGAGGCGTTGAAAAGAATTTGGCATCGCGGTGCGGTTGATGCAGATGGTAAAACAGGTGATGGCGCGGGTATTATGGTGCAAATCCCGCAGGCGTTTTTTAAAGCGCATATTTCGCGCATGGGACATAAGGCGCCTGATGGTGATATTGGCGTGGGACAGGTATTTTTACCGCGTACGGATATGGATGCGCAGGAAAGCGTGCGCGCGATTGTTGAAACAGAAATTTTAAATGCCGGATACGGCATTTTCGGCTGGCGGCAAGTTCCGCTGAATGTAACGATTATTGGTGATAAAGCCAAAGCAACTCGACCGGAGATTGAACAGATTCTGGTTAAGAATACGGGTAAAAGCGCCAAGCAATTCGAACATGATCTTTATATTATTCGCCGCCGTATCGAACGCGCAGTGCGCAATGCATTGATCCAGAATTTCCACATGTGTTCGTTTAGCAGCAAATCCATTATTTATAAGGGGCTGTTCTTAGCCGAGCAGCTGTCTTCGTTTTATCCGGATTTGCTGGATGAGCGGTTTGAATCCAATTTCGCAATTTTTCATCAGCGCTATTCAACCAATACATTCCCGAGCTGGCCGCTTGCCCAGCCTTTTCGTACTTTGGCGCATAATGGCGAAATCAACACGTTGCGTGGAAATTTGAATTGGTTGCGCGTACACGAAACACGTATGGCGCATGATGTTTTTGGCGATACGATAGAAGACGTTAAACCGCTTGTGCAGCCGGGAACATCTGATTCAGGGTCGCTGGATGCTGTGTTTGAATTAATGTGCCGCGCGGGACGTTCTGCGCCGATGGTCAAAAGCCTACTCATTCCGGAAGCTGATTCCGGCGATAAGAGCTTATCGCCAAAACATAGCGCCTTTTATAAATATTGTAATACCGTGATGGAGCCATGGGATGGACCTGCGGCACTTGCGATTTATGATGGACGCTGGGTGATGGGCGGTATGGATCGAAATGGCCTGCGTCCGATGCGTTATACAATCACCACAGATGGTTTGATTGTTGCCTGTTCGGAAACCGGAATGGTGAATATCGAAGAAAACCGTATTAAGGAAAAAGGTCGTATTGGGCCTGGGCAGATGATAGCGGTTGATTTGGAAGAAGGCATTTTATATAAAGACCAGCCCTTGAAAGATATGCTGGCCAGCAGCCAGAATTTTGCTGATTGGGTAAGCCATGGCACAACGCTTGAGCGTCTGGTTAAAGAAGCGCGCGGTAATGAAAGCGCTAGTACGCATGATGAAAAAGTTTTGCGCCGCCGTCAGGTTGCTTTTGGTATGACGCTTGAGGATATGGACCTGATTTTGCGGCCTATGGTTTTGGATGGCAAAGAAGCCATTGGATCTATGGGAGATGATACGCCGCTGGCGCTGTTTTCGAAAAACTATCGGGGTTTACATCATTATTTCCGCCAGAATTTTTCACAAGTGACCAACCCGCCAATTGACTCATTACGCGAACGGCGCGTCATGACACTTCTGACGCGTTTGGGTAATCTTGGTAATATTCTGGACGAGGATAAAAGCCAGTGTCATATGCTGGCGCTGCCGAGCCCTGTCCTAACCAATAGCGAGTTTGACGCGGTTACAGGATATCTGGCTAAGGAATGTACGGTTATTGATACGACTTTTACCGTTAATGATGATCCAGAGGCGCTGAAAAAGGCGATTACGCGTATTCGTAGCGAAGCGGCAAAGGCTGTGAAGGCGGGTAAAGGCCATATCGTTCTAACGGATACGGGTTTATCGGCCGAGCGGGCAGTAATTCCGGCTATTCTCGCTACAGGTGCGGTACATACGCATTTAATTAAAGAAGGTTTGCGCAGTTTTGCTTCGATCAATGTGCGTTCTGCAGAATGTCTGGATGTTCATCATTTTGCCGTGTTGATCGGTGTGGGCGCGACAACGGTTAATGCATGGCTGGTGCAGGATTGTATTGCGAATAATCTGGATCGCGGTTTGTATGAAAATACGACCATGCCTGCATGTATGAAGAATTATAAATATGCGATCAATGAGGGATTGCTCAAGATTATGTCGAAGATGGGCATCTCGATTATAAGTTCATATCGTGGCGGCTGTAATTTCGAGGCAATCGGTTTATCGCGGGCGCTTGTTGCTGAATACTTGCCGGGTATTCCAAGCCGCATTTCGGGGATTGGTTTAACAGGTATTCAGAACAAAGTATTGCGCCAGCATCACGCCGCTTTTGCCGGACAAGTGCCGGACATATCTGTCGGCGGTTTTTATCGTTATCGCGATCAAGGCGAGCGTCATGAATGGGAGGCGCGCCTTATTCATAAGTTACAAGGTGCTGTCACCACGAATAGTTATAGCGTGTTTAAGTCTTATACGGCGATGCTGCATGACCGCGAACCAGGTAATTTGCGGGATCTGCTTGGTTTTGACTCTGCGCTTCCGGCTCTTGATCTTGATGAGGTTGAACCTGCTACGGATATACGCCGGCGTTTTGTGACACCGGGCATGTCTTTAGGTGCCCTTGGGCCAGAGGCGCATGGCGCATTGAATATCGCGATGAACCGCATTGGTTCTAAATCTGTATCCGGTGAGGGCGGTGAAGATCCGGCGCGATATCATCTGGACGAAAATGGTGATAATCCCAATTCAGCGATTAAACAAGTGGCCTCCGGCCGCTTTGGCGTGACCGCCGAATATTTGAATCAGTGCCGCGAAATTGAAATTAAAATGGCGCAGGGAGCAAAACCGGGTGAAGGCGGACAGCTTCCCGGATTTAAAGTCACCGAAATGATTGCGCGCCTTCGCCATTCAACGCCGGGCGTAACCCTGATAAGCCCGCCGCCACATCATGATATTTATTCAATCGAAGACCTGGCGCAGCTTATCTATGATTTAAAACAGATTAATCCGCATGCAAAAGTTTGTGTGAAACTTGTTGCGCGCTCCGGCATTGGAACGATCGCAGCCGGTGTTGCCAAGGCCAAAGCCGATGTGATTTTGATTTCCGGTAATGTTGGGGGAACGGGTGCCAGCCCGCAAACGTCTATTAAATATGCAGGTATCCCGTGGGAAATGGGTTTATCAGAAGTGCATCAGGTGTTGACGATGAATGGCTTGCGTGAACGTGTCACATTGCGCACCGATGGTGGTATAAAATCGGGTCGTGATTTGATTATGGCGGCGATACTTGGCGCCGAAGAATATGGCATAGGAACGGCATCGCTTGTGGCTATGGGCTGTTTGATGGTACGGCAATGTCATTCCAATACATGTCCGGTGGGTATTTGTACGCAAGATGAAAAATTGCGACAGTTCTTTACAGGCACGCCTGAAAAGGTTGTGAATCTGTTTACATTCTTGGCAGAAGAAGTGCGGGAATATCTGGCTGAACTTGGTTATTCATCACTTGATGAAATTATCGGTAAAACAGATTTACTTCATCAGATCAGCCTTGGCGCTGAAGATCTGGATGATCTTGATTTAAAAGCGATATTGGCACAGGCCAATTCAGACGGCAGCCCGACTGTTTGTACATTGGAAGGACGTAACGAAGTCCCTGATACGCTGGATCAAACGATTATACAGGATGCGCAGTCTTTATTTGATAAAGGGCATAAAGTTGCCCTTCGTTATGATGTTCACAATACACACCGCGCAGTTGGAGCAAGGCTATCAAGCCTGATAACTAAACAATTCGGTATGAGCGGACTTGATGATGATCATGTGCAAATTTCTTTGTATGGCAGCGCCGGTCAGTCGCTTGGCGCTTTTAGTGTAAAAGGTTTACGGTTATGTGTGTTCGGCGATGCCAATGATTATGTGGGTAAAGGGTTGTCCGGCGCGACTATAGTTGTTCGTCCGCCGGAAACATCATCGCTTGCGACAAACGAAAATGCGATTATCGGCAATACAGTTTTATATGGTGCGACGGCTGGAAAATTATTCGCCGCAGGTCAGGCTGGCGAGCGTTTTGCCGTTCGTAATTCAGGCGCAGATGTTGTTGTTGAAGGATGCGGTACAAATGGATGTGAATATATGACAGGTGGCAGAGCGGTTATACTGGGCGCGCCGGGGGCTAATTTTGCTGCGGGTATGACGGGCGGTATGGCGTATGTTTATGATCCTGATGGCGTATTCCCATCTGTGGTAAATAAAGACCATGTTGATTACGGGCGCGTGAACGTTCGGTATTATCAGGATGAACTGCAGTCCATGATCGAAGAACATGTGGCACAAACGCAATCTGTTTTTGCTGCGGGTATTTTGCAAAATTGGGAGCAAAGCTTGAGCCGTTTCTGGCAAATTGTTCCGAGGGAAATTGCGGCGGCACTTGCAGTGCCCGTTGACTTGCGTGAAACTGGCTAAGCTATATCTATCGTGCGGCGCTTAACTATATGTTTACGAAATTAAACGATTGTATGTGTGTTATAAAAGAATATAGAATGGATCGAGTTGATAGATTTATTCATATCTTTTATGTTTGGTTCGTTGTTTACAAATAATCAAGAAGTTCTGTTCTATGTCTAAAATCATTGAAAATTCTAATCGTCGCAGCTTTATGAAGAATATTGCTGCAGGTTCGGCTCTGGCATATGCGGCAACAAGTGCTTCGGTATTAACGGGGTGTTCATCTGGTATAGATTCAAAACGCTCTTATGTGAACGCTGTTATAGAACCACAGAATGTTTCGACTGTTTTTATCTGGACTGACATTATTTTACAGGCAATTCGTAATAAATCGGTACCACCGCCACAAGCAACGCGCGCGTTGGCAATGGGGCATCTGGCTGGTTTTCTTGCCGCTAATGGTATTTTGAATGAATATAATACACCGCACAAATTAAAAGACGCACCGCAAAATGCTGACCCGGAAGTGGCCTATGGTGTTGCTGTGTCATATGCGGTTAGTGAAGCTTTTCAGGCATTATTTACTTTTGATCGTAGCCGTTTTCTTGATAGCTTCCCGAATAGTGAAGCCAAAGCACAGGGAATACGCTGGGGTAAATATGTGGGTGAGTATGTTGTAAAATTGCGCACACGTGACGGAGCAGAGCCAAACAAGTCTTTATATTATCTGGATCGTTATCCACGTAAAGAAGGTGTATTGGGATGGTCGCCAACAGGGCCGTTTTATAAGGCAGAGCTTGGTCCGTCATTTACAACATTTGATCGCGGGTTGTTTCCGGGCTGGGGCGCAATTAAGCCTTGGGTAATGAATGATACGAAAAGTTTCAGAGCGCCTGATTTTATTGATCCGCGCAGTGATGAATTCACAAGGCAGTTCCACGAAGTTAAGGAACTTGGCGCTCATGACAGTAAAACCCGTACAGCAGACCAGACAGAGATTGCATTTTTCTGGGAAGACGGACCGCGCGGCGTCACGCCATGTGGGCACTGGCAACTTATTGCTATGAAATTAATGCAGCATATGAATTTCCCACTCATTGAACTAGCACGTCGTTTTGCCCTTTTGAGTATGGCGCAGGCTGATGCGGCGATTTCAACATGGGATAGTAAATTCGGTCATGATATTGTTCGTCCTGAAACCGTTATTCGTCAGCGCACCGATGATATGGGGAATGCCGCAATTATGGGCCAAGGCGATCCGGGGTGGACGAGTTTGATACCGACACCGAATTTCCCGACCTACACGTCCGGTCATTCGTGTTTTAGTGGTGTATCGGCGCATATGATTGCGCTTTGTATTGGACGTGACGATATTGCATTTACAAGCGTTGCGCCGGATCTTGTGAACTGGCCTGCCAAATTGAGCAATATTCGACGGAGTTGGAAGAGTCTATGGGAAGCGGCCGAAGAAAATGGCGCGAGCCGTATTTATGGCGGTGTACACT